>JBEKDQ010000040.1:0-12949 GCA_050014275.1 Desulfobaccales bacterium
GAAGATGGTGACGGTCTGCTCCACGATTTCCATGCCCCGGTGGCCGATGTCATCCAGGCGGCCGATGAAGGGACTGACATAGGCGGCGCCCGCCTTGGCGGCCAGCATGGCCTGGAGGGACTGGAAGATCAGGGTGACGTTGACCCTGATGCCCTCCGCCGCCAGGAGGCGGGTGGCCTTGAGGCCGTCGGGGGTCATGGGGATCTTCACCGCCACCCATTGGTGAATCTTGGCCAGGTGACGGGCTTGCTGGAGCATGCCCGCTTCATCGGTGTCCGTCACTTCGGCGCTCACCGGCCCCTGAACCAATTCGCAAATTTGGCTGATAAGTTCTTCAAACTGTTTATCGGTTTTGATCCCGGCCTGGGCGCATAGGCTGGGGTTGGTGGTCACCCCGTCCACCAGCCCCAGGTCGTGGGCCTCACGAATCTCTTCCAAGTTGGCGGTGTCGATGAAGAATTTCATAATGACTTCTTAACATATCATAAAAGTTAATCGCTGCCACCACGTTGGAAACGCTTTAAACAGCCTTCGGAACAGAAATAATAGACTTTTCCGTCCTTTTCCGCCTTCAAAGCCTCTTTGCGGGGGATGAAGGTGTGGCAGACCGGGTCCTGGACCAGCACATCCGGTTCCCCTCCCTTGGCCGCCGGCCGGGGCGCCTGGGGCCACAGGCCCAGGGATTGGGCCAGCTTGCGGATCCCCCAGTAAATCAGATAGCCCAGGATTAAACCACTTAATAGACGGGGCATGGCCTTCTTTCCTCAAACGACATGGGTTTTACTGCCTGCCGCGCCTCAGGCGAAAGCTCCGCCAGGAGCCGGGCGGCATTCTTCTTGAGCCCTGGGTGCCAGGCGTCCGGGGCGATCTCGGCGAGGGGGACCAGGACAAAGGCCCGCCGGTGCATCTCCGGATGGGGCAGGACCAGCTCCGGGGTGCAGGTGACCTCGCCGTCGTACAGCAGCAGGTCCAGGTCGATCAGCCGCGGCCCCCAGCGCTCTTTGCGGACCCGGCCCAGGGCGCCTTCCAGCCGGATCAGGACCCGCAGGAGTTCCTCTGCGGTCAGGCGGGTGCGCACCTGGGCCACGGCGTTTACGTACCAGGGCTGATTCGCCGGTCCCAGGGGCGGGTTTAGATAAAAGCCGGAGACCCGGACCAGCTCCACCTCGTCCAGGACGGCCAGCCCCGTCAGAGCCCGGCGCACCTGGGCCGCGGGATCTCCCAGATTGGACCCCAGGCCGATAAAGGCGATGACCGGCTTGGTCTCGGTGATGGCGGCAAATCCCAGGGACATGAGTTCATGTAGATATAAGGGTGGGCACTGCCCATCATTAAAGGCGGCGGGCACGGAGGCCCGCCCCACCGGCACGGAGGCCCGCCCCACGGGTACGGAGGCCTGCCCCACCGAAGAAAAGCTCCGACTTGGACCAAGCAGGCCTCGATGGTGGGCAGTGCCCACCCTGCATAAGATAGGGCCTGGCCTCCAGGGGGTCAAGGGGGAGTGGCCGGCAGAGGAGGTAAAAGGGAGGGACTGGGCGGTGCTGGCGTTCCCCCCTGGTGGTTCCAGGATAGGCAGATGCTACATAAACGTATAATAGCAATGAAGCAAATATACGCAAATGTATATAAATCAGATTACTGATATACAATATCGTACAAATAAGCCGTTTTTGAGGAAGAGCAGCTACCTGGGAATTTTTATTTAAGTAGATATTACTTATAGATATGAAACTTACCCAAATACTGGCATAACCCTTGCTTCTTTCATGTTTAAAATTTCGACCAGAGGAATCGATTATGCGCAAAATCGCGATTTACGGCAAAGGTGGCATCGGCAAGTCCACCACCACTCAAAATACCGTGGCGGGCCTGGCCGAGTTAGGCCGCAAGGTGATGGTGGTGGGTTGCGACCCCAAGGCGGACTGCACCCGCCTACTCCTGGGGGGGCTGGCCCAGAAGACCGTCCTGGATACCTTGCGGGAAGAAGGGGAAGACGTGGTTCTGGAGGATATCCGCCGCACCGGCTTCTGCGGAACCGCCTGCGTCGAATCCGGCGGGCCGGAGCCCGGGGTGGGCTGCGCCGGCCGGGGGATCATCACCTCCATCAACCTGCTGGAGCAGTTGGGGGCCTATGCCGACAGCGAGAAGTTGGATTATGCCTTCTACGACGTGCTGGGGGACGTGGTCTGCGGCGGCTTCGCCATGCCCATTCGGGAAGGCAAGGCCAGGGAGATCTACATCGTGGTCTCAGGCGAGATGATGGCCATGTATGCCGCCAACAATATCTGCAAGGGCATCCTCAAGTTCGCCGAAGCCGGCGGGGTGCGTCTGGGGGGCCTTATCTGCAACAGCCGCCAGGTGGATAACGAACAGGAGATGATCGAGGCCCTGGCCGCCCAACTGGGCACCCAGATGATTCACTTTATCCCCCGGGATAACATGGTGCAGCGGGCCGAGATCCATCGGAAGACCGTCATCGAGTACGACCCCGGCCATCCCCAGGCTGACGAATACCGGACCCTGGCCAGAAAGATCGAAGCCAACGAGCTGCATGTGATCCCCAAGCCCATGAGCAACGATGTGCTGGAGAAGCTGCTTATCGAATATGGGCTGGCGGGATGAGGGTAACGGAGGGAGACATGGAGCTAACTTGCATCCTGGCCGCGGCCGGGCGATGGCTAACGGCGTTTTTGCGGCAACAGGCGGTTCAATCCGCACTGGCGAGACGCCTGTGCTACCAATTAATCCTGGAAGACCTAGCGTGGAGGACCAAAGAATGATCATGATCAGATCGGTGGTGCGGCCGGACAAGGTGGACGCCGTCCTGGCCGCCTTAATGGAAGCGGGCTTCCCCGCGGTCACCAAGATGAGCGTGGTGGGCCGGGGCAAGCAACGGGGCATCAAGATCGGCGAGATCACCTATGACGAAATCCCCAAAGAACTGCTGCTCATGGTGGTACAGGACCAGGACAAGGATTTTGTGATCAAGACGGTGCTCAAGGCGGCTCGCAGCGGCGACAAGGGCGCCTACGGAGACGGCAAGATCTTTGTCTCTCCGGTGGACGAACTCTACACCATCAGCTCCGGCATCAAGGAGACCGGGCCCGGCGCCCTGGAAGAGGTGAAGCCATGAAAGAAGTCATGGCCATCGTCCGCATCAACATGATGAACCAGACCAAGAAGGCCCTGGCGGAGGCGGGCATCTCTTCAGTCACCGCCCGGGACGCCCTGGGGCGTGGCAAGGGCCTGGTGGACCTCACCCTGCTGGAAGGGGCGGAAAGGGGCTACGAGGAGGCAATCGCCCAGTTGGGCCAGAGCCAGCGCCTGATCCCCAAGAGGATCTTCTTCACCGTGGTCCCGGACCGGCTGGTGCCCAAGACGGTGCAAACCATCATCGAGGTGAATCGCACCGGCAAATCCGGGGACGGCAAGATCTTCGTCATGCCCCTGGGGGATGCTGTCCGGGTGCGCACTGGCGAGAGCGGCGACCAGGTCCTGGACGAAGTCTGATGGTAACCCCAGTTAATCAAAGCTGCGCCTGGAAAGAGAATTGGCCTTGGCGCCCACCGGCCTCGGCCGGGGCCGGCGCCGGCCAGGAAGCCCGGGCCATCGATAATGAGGAACCTTTTGCCCTAGATTTCCTTAGATGGAGAGAATAACATGGCCACCTTGACCCAAGAAGACTTGAGTGCCGCGATCCTGGAGATCGACGCGGAAGAAGTGAAAAAAGAGCTGCTCAGCAAATATCCCACCAAGATCGCCCGCAAGCGCGCCAAACAGATCGTGGTCAACCAGGTGGCCCCGGATCTGACCGTGCCGGAGATTCAGTCCAACATCAGGACCGTTCCCGGCCTCATCTCCCAGCGGGGCTGCACCTATGCCGGCTGCAAGGGAGTGGTCTTGGGTCCCACCCGGGATATTGTCAATATCACCCACGGCCCCATCGGCTGCGGCTTCTATAGCTGGCTGACCCGCCGCAACCAGACCCGGCCCAAGAGCCCGGAAGATCATAACTTCATGCCCTACTGCTTTTCCACCGACATGCAGGATGAGCAGATCATTTTCGGTGGCGAGAAGAAGCTGCGCCAGGCGGTGCAAGAGGCCTACGACCTCTTTAAGCCCAAGGCCATCAGCATCTTCGCCACCTGCCCGGTGGGCCTCATCGGGGATGACGTCCACGCAGTGGCCCGGGAGATGAAGGAAAAGCTGGGGATCAACGTCTTTGCCTTCAGTTGCGAGGGCTACAAAGGAGTGAGCCAATCCGCCGGCCACCACATCGCCAACAACGGCATCTTCACCCACGTGGTGGGCCTGGATGACACGGTGCGGGAAGGCAATTTCAAGATCAACATGCTGGGGGAATATAACATCGGCGGGGATGCCTTCGAGATCGAGCGCCTCTTCGAGGCCTGCGGCATCACCCTGATTTGCACCTTCAGCGGCAACTCCAGTTACGAATATTTCGCCAACTCCCACACTGCGGACCTCAACCTCATCATGTGCCACCGCTCCATCAATTACGTGGCGGAGATGATGGAAAAGAAATTCGGCATCCCCTGGCTCAAGGTCAACTTCACCGGGGCCGAGGCCACCGCCAAGGCCCTGCGGAAGATCGCCGGTTATTTCGAGGACCCGAAGCTGAGCCAGCAGGTGGAACAGGTCATCGCCCGGGAGATGCCCCGGGTGGAGGCGGTGCGGGCAGAAGTGAAGAGCCGGTGCCAGGGGAAACGCGCCATGCTCTTCGTGGGCGGCTCCCGGGCCCACCATTACCAGGAGCTCTTCCGGGAGATCGGCATGGAAACCATCGCCGCGGGCTACGAGTTCGCCCATCGGGACGACTACGAAGGCCGGCGGGTCTTGCCCGGCCTCAAGGTGGATGCGGATAGCCGCAACATCGAAGAACTCCAGGTGGAACCGGACCCCAGCCGCTACCGCCCCAGGTTGACTCCCGAGCAGATGGCCCGCATGGAGCAGGACGGCGTCAAGTTCGGTGAATACCAGGGCATGATGGCGGAGATGGAGAGCGGCGCCCTGGTGATCGACGACATCAGTCAGTTCGAAACGGAGCGGCTCATCGAGATTTACCGGCCGGACATCATTTGCGCCGGCATCAAAGAGAAATACATCATCCAGAAGAGCGGCGTACCCATGAAGCAACTGCACAGCTATGACTCCGGCGGCCCCTATGCCGGCTTTATCGGCGCCGTCAACTTCTACCGGGAGATCGACCGCATGGTCAACAGCAAGGTCTGGAAGTATCTGAAGGCCCCCTGGCAGGAGAATCCCGAACTGGCCGGGAAATACGCCTGGGAATGAACCGCCGGGCCGCCCCGGATTTTTTGGTAAAGGAATCGAGGACAACGTTATGCTACTCAGACATACGCCCAAGGAAATCCAAGAACGCACCGCCCTGACCATCAACCCGGCCAAGACCTGTCAACCCATCGGGGCCATGTACGCGGCCCTGGGGATTCACCGGTGCCTGCCACACAGCCACGGCTCGCAGGGGTGCTACGCCTACCATCGCAGCGCCCTGACCCGGCATTTCAAGGAGCCGGTGCTGGCGGCGACCAGCGCCTTCACCGAAGGCGCCTCGGTCTTCGGCGGGCAGGCCAACCTGCTCCAGGCCATCAACAACATCTTCTCGGTTTACGAACCCGAAGTCATTGCGGTGCATACCACCTGTCTGTCGGAGACCATCGGGGACGACATCCCCCAGATCATCGCTAAGGCCAGGGACGAGGGCAAGATCCCCCCGGGGCGACACGTGATCCACGCCAACACCCCCAGCTACGTGGGCTCCCACGTCACCGGCTTCGCCAACATGGTCCGGGGCATGGTGGATTATCTGGCCCAAGGCAGCGGCCACAAGGAAAACCGGATTAACCTGATTCCCGGATACGTGGAGCCGAGCGATATGGAGGAGATCAAGCGGCTGGCTGGAGAACTGAGGGTCCCGGTCATCATGTTCCCCGATACCTCCAACGTCCTTAACGGCCCCCAAACCGGCCGCTATTCTCCATTCCCCGCCGGCGGGGTCACGGTAGCGGAGTTGGTCGCCACCGGCAGCAGCATGGGCACGGTGGCCCTGGGGCCCATGGCCTCAGGGCCGGCGGCCCGGACCCTGGACACCAAGTGGAAGGTGCCTTGCGAAATCCTCAACCTGCCCATCGGGCTCATGGCCACCGACGTCTTCATCGACACCTTGCGGCGCATCGCCGGGGTGACCGTGCCCGACTCCATCAACATCGAGCGGGGCCGGTTGGTGGACGTGATCACCGATATGCACCAGTATTTCTTCGGCCGCAAGGTGGCCCTGGCGGGGGACCCGGATCAGCTCATTTCCCTCACCGAGTTCCTGGTGTCCCTGGACATGTGGCCCATCCACATCGTCAGCGGCACGCCGGGCAAGAAGTTTGAAGCCAAGATCAAGGAGATTACCAGGCAAGTGCCCCATCCGGTGAACGTCAAGAGCGGCGGTGACCTGTTCCTGCTGCACCAGTGGCTGCGGAACGACCCGGTGGATCTGCTCATGGGCAACACCTACCTCAAGTACGTCGCCCGGGATGAAGACATCCCCCTGGTGCGCTTCGGCTTCCCCATCATGGATCGTGTCGGCCATAGCTACTTCCCTACCGTGGGTTACCGGGGCGGGTTGCGCCTCCTGGAAAAGATCCTGGACGCCCTGCTGGACCGCCAGGACCGGGATGCCCCGGAGGAAAGATTTGAACTGGTGATGTAAAGACCGCGGTGGGGAGTGAAAGACCGGGCCAAGCCTAGGGCTAGAAAATAAAAAGGAGAAGCATTCTCATGGAAAAACCGGATCATCATATCTTTGTCTGCATGAGCTTCCGGGGCCTGGAGCCCAAAGGCAAGTGCATCAAGAAAAATGCCCCGGACCTGTTGGGGTACCTGGAAAGCGAGCTGACCGATCGGGGTCTCACCAACGTGATGGTGTCCACTACCGGCTGTCTGAAACTCTGCGATAGCGGACCGGTGCTGCTGGTCTATCCCGAAGGCCACTGGTACGCCGGGGTGGACGGCGAAGAGGCCATCGACGCCATCCTGGATGCCCTGGAAGACGGCGGCCCGGCCAAGGACTATTTGGTGAGCTGAGGTGGGCACCTCCAAGACCCATAACCAGGCGGCCCTCGGGGCGCGCTCCAGGGCGGGCAAATTAATACAGCAAAGGACCGAAGATATGGCCATGAAGTCGGCGATCTTTACAGAAAGACAAGACCAGATCCACCGCAAGGGCGAGGCGCCTTTCCGGATGGACTGCGACCGGGAGTCCCTGGCCGGAGCGGTGAGCCAGCGGGCCTGCGTCTTCTGCGGCTCCCGGGTAGTCCTCTATCCCATTGCCGACGCCCTGCATCTGGTGCACGGCCCCATCGGCTGCGCCGCCTACACCTGGGATATCCGGGGCGCTCTGTCCTCGGGCCCGGAATTGCATCGCCTGAGCTTTTGCACCGACCTCCAGGAAATGGACGTCATCTTCGGGGCAGAGCACAAGCTTTATCTGGCCCTGGTAGAACTCATTGAGCGGCACCAACCCAAGGCCGCCTTCGTCTACTCCACTTGCATCGTGGGCCTCATCGGCGACGATTTGGAAGGGGTCTGCAAAAAGGTGGCCCGGGAGAAGGGCATCCCGGTACTGCCGGTGCAATCCGAGGGTTTCAAAGGCAACAAGAGGGCCGGTTACCAGGCCGCCTGCCAGGCCATGTTCCGCCTGGTGGGCACCGGCGACCTCGCCGGCATCGGCCCCGCTAGCGTCAATATTCTGGGCGATTTCAACCTGGCCGGGGAGATCTGGATCATCCGTGACTACCTGGCCCGCATGGGGGTCCAGGTGGTGGCCAATATCACCGGGGACGGCCGGGTGGACGATATCCGCCGGGCCCACGGGGCGGCCCTGAACCTGGTGCAATGCTCCGGCTCCACCATGGACCTGGCCGTCATGATGCAGGAAACTTACGGCATTCCCTATATCCGGGTCTCCTATTTCGGGGTGGAGGATATGGCCGAATCCCTCTACGCGGTGGCCCGCTTCTTCAAAGACCCGGAAATGATGGAGCGCACCCGGGAACTGGTCCGGGAAGAACTGGCCATTCTCTATCCCAAGCTACGGGAGTTCCAGCAGGCCCTTGCCGGCAAAAAGGCCGCCATTTACGTGGGAGGCGCCTTCAAGGCCTTCTCCCTGGTGAAGGCCTTTCGCCTGCTGGGGATGCAGGTGGTCCTGGTGGGCTCCCAGACCGGCACTAAGGAAGATTACCAGGAACTGCACGAGATCACGGACCCCGGGACCATCATCGTGGACGATTCCAATCCCCTGGAACTCTCGAGTTTCCTTAAGGAAAAGGAGGTGGACCTCTTCGTGGGCGGGGTCAAGGAACGCCCCATCGCCTACAAGCTGGGGGTGGGCTTTTGCGACCATAACCATGAACGTAAAGAGGCCCTGGAAGGGTTCGTGGGGATGCTCAACTTCGCCCGGGAGGTTCATAACAGCGTGATGAGCCCGGTGTGGCGGTTTGTCCCTCGTCGGGCCCGGGACTGAAGGCACAAGGGGTGCATGATGAATCGCGCTAAAAATCCGGAGAAGGCCTACGTTCCCACTACCAACGCCTGCAAGCTATGCAAGCCTTTGGGGGCCTGTCTGGCCTTTCGGGGGGTGGAGGGGGCGGTGCCTTTTCTCCACGGTTCTCAGGGCTGTGCCACTTATATGCGCCGCTACATCATCAGCCATTTCCGGGAGCCCATGGACATCGCCTCCTCCTCCCTGGGGGAGAAGCAGGCGGTCTACGGCGGTGGAGCGAACCTCAAGCAGGGCCTGGGCAACGTCATGAACAAATATGGGGCTCGGCTCATCGGGGTGGCCACCACCTGTCTGACCGAAACCATTGGCGATGATGTGCCCCGGATGGTACGGGAGTTTTGCCAGGAAGCCGCCGGCCCCGGGAGGGAGATGGAGTTGCCGGAGATCGTCACCGTCTCCACCCCCAGCTATTCCGGCACCCACATGGAAGGCTTCCACGCCGCGGTCCGGGCCCTGGTGGAGCAGCTAGCCCAGGGGGGTGAAGCCTCGGCAGCCGTCAACTTGTTGGCGGGCCTGGTATCGCCGGCGGATCTCCGCTACCTGCGGGAGATTCTGGAGGATTTTGGCCTGACCGGCATCATCCTGCCGGACTTCTCCGAGACCCTGGACGGCCCGGCGCAGTTGGACTACGAGAAGATCCCGGCCGGCGGCACCCCTCTGGCGGAGATCAAGGCCGCGGGCCGCTCCCGGGCCACCCTGGAGTTCGGCCGCTGTCTCTCCGGCCCCCAGGAAACCGCCGGGCACTTTCTGGAAAATCGCTTTGGGGTGCCCTGGCATCCCCTGGGGACGCCCATCGGCCTCCGGGAGACGGACCGTTTCTTTGGAGTTCTGGAGGAACTGGCCGGCCGCGCCGCCCCCCGGCAGCATGCCCTGGAGCGGGGCCGCCTCATCGACGCCATGGTGGATGGGCATAAATATCTGTTTAACCAGCGGGCGGTGGTCTATGGCGAAGAAGATCTGGTGGTGGGGCTCACCTCCTTCCTGGCGGAGATCGGCGTGCGTCCGGTGCTTTGCGCCTCCGGGGGCAAGAGCGGCCACCTCAAGGCCGCCCTGGCCGAGGTCATCGCCGACCTGCTGCCGGAGCCTCCGCTGGTCTTGGAAGGGGTGGATTTTTCCCAGATCGCCGCGGCCGTCGAAGGTCTTGACAGCCCCCCGGACCTGCTCCTCGGACACAGCAAGGGTTATCATCTGGCCCGGCGCTGGCAACTGCCCCTGCTGCGGCTGGGTTTTCCCATCCATGACCGCTTCGGCGGCCAAAGGATTCTCCATCTGGGCTATCGGGGCGCCCAGAGCCTCCTGGACCGCCTGGTCAATGCCGTCCTCGCACGGAAACAGGAGGCTTCCGGGGTAGGCTACGGGTACTTATAGTTTCCAATTTTGAGTTTCGAGTTGTTCATTTTAAGTTTTGAGTTTCCGGAGAAGACACTCCCGGCTTGGCCAGTCGGGGACAAGACCTCGAAGGCCAAAGCTGAAGACTGGAGATGCTTAAAACCCAGGAATTAAGGCCATGCTGAATCTCGACCACCATCCATGTTTCAATCCCGAGGTCAAAGGCCATTGTGGCCGGGTGCATCTGCCGGTGGCTCCCAAGTGCAATATCCTCTGCAACTATTGCAATCGGAAGTTCGACTGCGCCAACGAGTCCCGGCCCGGAGTAAGCAGTGCGGTGCTCTCTCCCACCCAGGCCATTGCCTACCTGGAGCAGGTGCTTAAGGCCGAGCCCCGCATCACGGTGGCCGGCATCGCCGGCCCGGGAGATCCCTTCGCCAATCCCCGGGAGACCATGGAGACCCTGCGATTGATTCGCCAGCGGTTTCCGGATCTCCTCCTCTGCCTGGCCAGCAACGGCCTGGGATTGCTTCCTTATCTTGACGGACTGGCCGAACTTAAGGTCTCCCATGTGACCATCACCGTGAACGCGGTGACCCCGGAGATCGGCAGCCGCATCTATGGCTGGGTGCGGGATCAAAAACGGGTTTACCGCGGAATTGCGGCCGCCGACCTGTTGCTCCGCCGCCAGTTGGCAGCCATTGCCGGACTCAAGGCCCGGGGGCTGGTGGTCAAGATCAATACCATCGTTATCCCCGGAGTCAATGAGCACCATGTGCCGCCGGTGGCCCGGAAGATGGCGGAATTGGGGGCGGACCTCCTCAATTGCATGCCCGTCTATCCCAATGCCGATACCCCCTTCGGGGAGCTCCCCGAGCCGGAGCCCGCCGCCATGGCGGCCATCCAGGCGACGGCCGGTGAATTTTTGCCGCAGATGCGCCACTGCACCCGCTGCCGGGCCGATGCCGTGGGTTTGCTGGAGGCTGACCGCTCCCCGGAGTGGCGCGGCTGCTTAACCGCCTGTGCCCAGACATCGCCGCCTTCCCTGAGCGAGGGCCGGCCTTATGTGGCCGTGGCCAGCCGGGAGGGAGCCCTGGTCAATCTGCATCTGGGGGAAGCGGATTACTTTCAGATTTGGGAGCCGGCAGACCGGGGTTTCCGGCTGCTGGAAGAACGGGCGGCCCCGGCGCCGGGGCTCGGCCCCAACCGCTGGTGGGCCCTGGCGGAGACCCTCAAGGACTGCCGGGCGGTGCTGGTCAGCGCCCTGGGCGATACCCCCGAGGCCATCCTGCGGGAGGCCGGGGTGATCCCGGTGGAGATGTCCGGTTTCATCGGAGTGGGGCTGAGCCGCATCTACGCCGGCGAGTCACTGACTTCCCTGAAAGGGCGCCGAGGCGGACTCAGCCGGGCTTGCTGCGGCAAGGCCCCGGGCGAAGGCTGCCTGTAGAGCCTCATACCTAATTTATCAAATTTATCAAAAAATTACCTTTTCAAATGGATTTATGCTAAATATGACAACATTGTCTGGGTCCAGGGAAACTTTTGGGGATTCCCTAAAACTTCTTTTGGACAGAGGCAGCCAAGGTGAGCCCATATAAATTTCAGTTAACCCTGGGCAGGGTGTTTCATGGAGCGGCGACTATTCCCCCGGATCTATAAATCCTTGCAATTTGAATATCAGGCACAATTGCAGGGTTCGGAAGATTCATTTTCAAGCCGGGCCGTTATGAAAGACATCAGCATGAGCGGCCTGCATTTTATGTCCGAGACCGCACCTCTACTGCAACCTGACGATATTGCAGACTTCATTTTCAAATTCCAGCCTGACCATGCGAATCCCCTCATTCCCCATCAAATCAAGGCCAAAGGGAAAGTCAAGCGCATAGAGCATCCGACTAAACAATCCCCCAATTTTGGGATAGCGCTGGAATTCCTTTCGGGGCCGGTTTTCATCTACGCGGATTAACTCCCCAGGCCACCATTTCGGGTTTTTTTAAAAGGCTCCCGGGCCGCTCACTGCCGGGGACTGTCCTGCCAGCCATTCCGCGGCTAACCGGCCTCTTCGATGGCGGCCCAGGCCGCGGCCTGCATGACCAAGGGTAATGATTCTCGCACCCTTACAACCTCAGTTAACCTCGGGGCAGTGGGCAGGTTCAGGTGGCGGCGCCCCAACCCTCAACCTTTGCCTGCCCTGCCCCTCTCATCTTCGCTTTCAGTCACCCGCTCGTACTTGCTTATGGCCGGCCGGGTCCATGTCCATGACCAGCGCCCCCGTGATGCCAACCGCCGCCCTGGCCAGGATGATTCTTGTTATAGAATTCCTCGCCATAACGACGGCCTACCTGGTGTCCGCGCCAAATCGGGAAGCCGTGCTGGAAATTTCCCAAGTAAGTCGGATGGGCGCGATACCACCTCTTCCATCTCGGACCATACCAGTGGCCGGGTCTGACGATATAGGTTTCGGGATAGACGTAATACGGGCCCCATCCATAAGAGCCAAAAAAGTAATACAGGATGCCATTCAAGAACCAATCACCGTTGTAATAGACCCACGGTGTACCGGGGCCAACCCAAGGCGCCTCCGTGGCATACGGGGCCGGAACCGGGACCGGAGGCGGACCGACAACCGGCGCCGGAGGCGGAGCGACAACTGGCGCCGGAGGCGGAGCGACCTGCGCCTGAGAAAGCCCAGGCATCGCCCCGATCATGCCGGCGCCCAGGGAAATTGCCAGAATTAACAGGATAATTAACTTCTTCATAAACGGCTCCTTTGGTTTTTGGGATCAGTCTCTGGCGCGCCTTCAAATTTCTGGCCGCTCCCTTCTCATAAACACTTGACCTGGTCAAAACAAGGCACACCTTCCTCTTTTTATACATTAGATAGATTTCGGTGTAAATTGCTAGTACTACTGCGTTAAGTTAAGAGTCATCCATTATGATTGGACGCCAACAGCAAGGGCAGAAGCCAAGTTTCATTATGAGCATGTGTTGGAGTTCCCTTCTGGCGCATGGGAGGGTCCACCCAGT
>JBEKDQ010000041.1:0-12803 GCA_050014275.1 Desulfobaccales bacterium
GAAACAAACCTGTGCGGACTGAGCGGCGGGCGAGATGCCCGCCCCACCGGTCTTTTCATAATTTATGGGTGGGCCGAAGGCCCATGAATGACTGCCTTGAAAAGTTGTGAAAAATTGGTGGCACAGGCGTCTCGCCTGTGCGGACTGAGTGGCGGGCGAGACGCCCGCCCCATCGGTCTTCTCATAATTTCTGGGTGGGCCAAAGGCCCATGAACGGCTGTTCCGAAAAGTTGCAAATTTTTCATCGTTTCGGGTGAGCTAAAGGCTCACGAATGACTGCTTGGAAAGTTCTTGAGGTTCCCGCGCCCCGGGGGCGGCGGCGCTACATTTTCATGATTTACGGGTGAGCCAAAGGCTCATGAGCGAATTATTCACATAAGTGGCCGTGAAGGGCGGCTTAATGAGGAGTGAGCTAATAGCTGGCAAAGATAATCATTGGGTTAAGAGTTTCAACGTATTTATTTCAGATTATGCCGCAGTCTTGGCCATTGTGGTCCCAAAATGGTTTTTTGTTGTACCTCTTTCCCTGGGAAAAATCCCTAAAATTTCTGTTCTTGAAGGCGAGTCCTCTCGCCTACGCCATGATATCACAATTCCTTTTAAAAAGTGAAAGCAAACCCCAGTATTGTCCGGCAAGGTTTTTGCTAAGAGGCAGGCAGTAGAGATTTGTTTAAACTTAGGTATGCCCACTAGCTAATCAATTCATGGAATTTATAAGCTATTTCCCCTCCCCCCTTGGGGTGGGGAGAGGGAAGGGTGGAGAGTGATATGGAATGGGCGATGAAGCCACCCCTCATCCGGTGTCGTCCCCTCGCAAGGGGAGAAGGGATTTAGTTCATCGGTAAAATATATTGATATCGTTGAAATTACAATGGTCTAGAGTTTTTAACTGCGAGATAGGGTAATCTTTTCCATGCAATTTTGTTGCCCGACACTGCTAAGCAAACCCTTTTTGGTTTTAGCCAGGAATTCGCCGAGTTTGGCAAGGGTCGGGGCTTGACAGCGAAGATTTCTATGATAAAAATAAGTAATTAGCAGGTCAGACCAAAAGCAGGGCCGCAGACGCTGGTCTCTGAACGGACGGGGATACCGAGTCCCGCCGATTTTTTTTGCCTGACTGCGCCCTGCTTTTTGGGCAGGTATATCTTCAGCAGTACCGGTAGGAGGTTTCAAGTGAAGGAAACTGGCAAAGTAAAATGGTTTAACGATTCCAAGGGTTATGGCTTCATCTCCCGGGACGGCGGCCCCGATGTCTTCGTGCATCACAGCGCCATACTGGGTGAAGGCTTCCGCACCCTGGCCGAAGACCAGGAGGTGGAGTTCGAGGTGGTCCAGGGTCCCAAGGGCGCCCAGGCTCAAAACGTAACCAAACTCTAGGCGGTTTCACGCCTGTATTGGCCGGGACTCCGGCGGTCTTCAGAGCACCGGAGTCCCGCCTTTTTTAACCCAGCTCTTTATTTACGAAAGTTCAGTAGCTTAGAATACGGCTGACCGAATTATTCGTTTCCTGGCAGAGTGAGTGGGGGCTGGTTAGTAAATTCGATTATCAACTTGGCGAGGTAAAGACTTGGCACGAAATCGTTACGGTTGGGAAAAACGGGCCAAAGAGATGGCTCGCAAACAGAAAAACGACGAGAAGATGAAACGCCGCCAGGGCAAGGCCGGGGCGCCGGCTACGGAGGAAAATCCGGAGGCGGTTGATGATCTCAACCAAAATAGTTCGCCCGAGACAGAGCTGGCCAACCTCAGCCTCCGGGAAGACTCATAAGGAGAAGAGATGAGTGTCAAATTATATGTGGGCAACCTGCCCCACGCCATGACCGAAGCAGAGTTGAATACCCTGTTTTCCGAGGCCGGCAACGTGGCCTCGGCCAAGATCATTACCGACCGGCAGACGGGTCAGCCCCGGGGCTTCGGGTTTGTAGAGATGGAAACCAAGGTGGAAGCCCAGAAGGCCATTTCCATGCTCAATGGCCGCACCGTGGAAGGACGGCCCCTGACGGTCAATGAGGCCCGGCCTCAGCAGAAAAGCTCCTTTGGCGGCGGCGGGGGCGGCGGCGGCCGCGGTGGCGGCGGCGGGGGCGGCGGTCGCGGCGGCGGCCGGGGTGGCTACGGCGGGGGCGGCGGTTACCGCTAAAGGTGGCGATCAATGATGGTGCGCTCCGCACACCATCATTCATTTAAGATAAAACATAGGGGCGACAGTGGCACAGGCTTCCAGCCTGTGATTGGGTCGCCCCTTTCATTGGTGCGCCCGCTAGGGCGCACCTGTCGTTGGCGAGATGGTAGCCGCAGTCCTTAGCCGGCGCCATTCAGGGGATGAGCCCCCCTGCCCCCACCTCCCGGTAGCCGCCGGCGGTGATGGTGGCGAAGTAGAAGGGCGCCCCCACTTCCGGGGTAGCGGCGGCCATTTTCACCAGGAAATTCCGGCTCTCCTTAAGCAGTTCTTCCGTGGGCGCTCCCTGGCTCAGGGCCTTGGAAAGGCGCATCTCCATCCCCAGGTTCCGGGGCATGACTACCAGGTTGGACACCGGGAGGTTGCGAAGGGGCAATTCGTTTTCTTCGCTGCCCAAAAGGTGGAGCGAGTACCCCGGCATGCCATCCGCCACTCCCGCCAGGATGAAGTAGAGGCGGCGAAAACCCTCCGGTTCGGGCCCGTGGCGCGCCAGAAACCGCCGGTAACCCTGGGAGAGGAAACCCAGGGCGAAGTCCACCATGTCCTCCAGGTGGTCGAGGCCCTGATGGCGCCCGATCTCCCGGCGCAGGGCCTGGGAGAGGGGCAGGCTCACCCCGGCGCCGCCGCTCAGGATGGCCGCCCGCCTTCCCAGGGGCAACAGCTTCTTGACCCGGAGATATTCTGCCCGCCCGGCTGCATCGAAACGGCTGGCCCGGCTGTCGGTGGCCATGATCAGCCCGTGCTCATTGAAGCCCGCCAGTGCCTGGGTCAATAAGTCGCTCTCCTGGATTGTCCTGGTCCTGCTCCGCCAACGGCGCGGCCTCGGGGTTGTAAAAGATCCTAATCTCCGCCGGCGCCAGGTTGAAGGCCATCTCCGGCTCGAGGCGCAGGGGATTGGGGTCGGGGGTCAGGTCACGCCAGGCCGGGGCCGGAGGCCCCAGGAATTCCGCCAGGTTGGTGAGCCTCACCGGGGCGTTTTCCCGGGTAGAGTTGATTATTGCCAGCACCCGCCCCGGCTGGCGCTCCCGGGATTTGAGGAGCAACGTCACCGCTTCGCCCTGGGGGTTGGCCCGCACCATAGGACCTTCCTCCAGGAGCACCGGGCAGGATTTTTTCATCAGGTTCACCCCGCCGATGTAACCGCTTAGATCGTAGTTTAACCCCTCCCAATCCTGGGGCCGGGTCTTCACCACGTCCAGCCGCTTCTTGAAGCCGTATTCATAACCGATGGGCATCATCAGGCCGGCGGAGAAAAAGGCGGCAAAGAGATACCGCTGCCGGGCCACCTCCGGGGCGCCGCCGCTTTCCGCGGCCAGCCGCTCGGTGTCGTGGCTCTCCGGGAAGCTCACCGAAGGGGCCAGGCGCCGGAACATCCGGTATTGCTTCAGGCACCAGTCTTCCTGGAAATTCCACCACTTGGAGCTGTTGAAGAAGAAGTCAAATCCCGCCGTCGCCAGTTGGGAGCATTCCTCCAGGCGGCAGCCCAGGGTCTCGCCGAAGAACTGCACCCGGGGCTCCAATTTCCGTGCCTTGGCGATGAGGCGGCCCCAGAAGTCTCCCGGAATCTTGTAAGCCGCGTCGGCCCTGAATCCCAGGAAACCGAGTTGCAGATATTTGGCCAGCACCGCCTCCCAGTACCGCAGCAGGCCCTCGGGGTCCGGGGGCGGCCAGTATTCCAGCTCCGCCAGATCGCCCCACACCGTGACCCGGGTGGCGTCACCGGGGTCGATGGCCCCCGGGTGCCTAATGAACCCTTTCTCATCCTTGGCGTACCATTCGGGGTGCTCCAACACCAGGGGCGAGTCGATGGCGGTGTGGTTGATCACCAGGTCCAGCATCACCTTGAGGTTACGGCGGGCTGTTTCTTGCAGGAAATGGCTCAGAGCCGCCTCCGGATCCTCACCCGGGGCGGGATAAAAGAGAGGGTTGAGGGTGAAATAGTCCTTGACCGCATACAGGCTGCCGCTCATCCCCGGGGTTTGGATGGGATTCAGGAAGATCCAGGTGAAACCCATGCGGCCGATGAGATCCAGGTGCTTCTCCCACCGGGGAATCGGCCCCACCAGCAGGGGAAAGAGATTATAGATCAAGGTAGGCTCGGGCATGGGGAATCCTCCTGTCAGGAAACCTTTCAGGGAGAGGGGGTTCAAAGCCCACCGCCCCCCCTCAAATTATCGCTCCCGGTACTTGTTTAATCGCGCCGCCAGGCGGGCCGGCTCGGGATCCCGGGCCATCTCCTCCAGGCTCCAGGGGAGGCGGCCGCGCCAGTTGGGGTGGTTCATATCTGTGCCCGGGAAGTTTTGCTGCTCCGGCCAGCCGAAGACCTCCTCCAGGCGCACTTCTAGAAGGGCGGCGGAGCTCTGGGCCAGGTACTCCAGGACCCCTTCTCTAACCTCAGCCGGAGCCGGACCCGCGGCCCGCGGCTCAACCTTCGGGTCGGGATTTTCCGCCTCTTCGGCCAGCAGCCCCCGACTTTTCAGGGCCTCCATCAGCTCCAGGCGGTCGCGCTGCCGGGCCGCCGCCTCCGCCTCGGCCCGGCCTGCTTCGGGATAGAGCTTGGCCTGCTGCTTGAAGGCCAGGTCGCGGCCCTGCCAGAACCCTGTTAAGGTAGGCAGGTCATGGGTGGTGACCGCGGCTACCGCCTGGGCCGGATAGGACTCCGGGGCCAGGAAGCGGCCTGCCTTATCCCGCTCAAAGTAAAAGACCCGGTAGGAAAAGACCCCCAGGCGCGCCATCTCCCGGCGCACCCGGGGCATCACGGTGCCCAGGTCCTCGCCGATGATCAGGGTGCGGCGGCGCACGCTCTCCAGGGCCAGGACGGCCAGCAGTTCCCGGGCCGGATAATAGACGTAGGCCCCCTGGCCGGCCCCCTCCCCGGAGGGAATCCACAGCAGCCGAAAGAGCCCCATGACGTGATCCAGGCGCAACATGCCGCCGGCCGGGGCGTTGGCCCGCAGGGCGTCGATGAATAGTTGGTAGCCCGATTCTCGTAGGGCCTGGGGAATTATCGGGTCGATGCCCCAATTCTGGCCCTTGGGACTGAAGGCGTCCGGCGGGGCGCCGATGGCTGTTCCCCTGGCAAACAACCCGGGGTGAGCCCAGGTGTCGAAGCCCCCGGCCGCGGCCCCCAGGGCCAGGTCCTGGTAAAGGGTGAAAGGGAGTACCTGTCTGCGGGCCGCAAATGATATCACCTCCTGCAACTGACCGGCCGCCAGCCATTGGGCATATTGGTGCAGGCGGATTTGCCGTGGCCATTCCCGGGCCCAGGCGGCCACCGCCGGATTGCCGGGGTGGCGATACTCTTCGGGCCAGAGGCGCCAGTCCCCTTGCTGAAAATGGTCCGCCAGAGCGGCAAACTCTCCGAACCTTTGCAGGATCGCGCCCCCCTGTCGCAGGAAGGCGGCGAACTCCTCGCCCCGGCGGGAGCCGGGGGCCTCCGGCGGGCCATGACGTCCCCAAAAGGCCTGGAACAGGAGTTCCAGGACCCGAAACTTCAGGCGAAAGACCTGGGAATAAGGGACCAGCGGCCCTTGCCGCAGGCGGGCCAGACTGTCCTGAAATTCCTGATTGGCCAGCAGCTCCCGGACCTCCGGGCAGAACTCCATTTCCGGGACCTGCTCCAGATCGAGGTAGAGAAAATTATGAAAAAGGCGGCTGGTGGGGTCATAGGGGCTGGGGTCGGCTGCCGGCAGCGGCGATGGGGCGTGCAGGGGATTAACCCCCACGAAGGCGGCCCCCAGCGTGGCTGCCCAATCCAGCAGCGCCGTCAGGTCGCGAAAATCGCCGATGCCCCAGTTGCCGGCGCTCCTCAGGGCGTACAGGGGCAGGTTGAACCCCCAGAGGCGCCGGCCGCCCGCCAGGCAGTCGGGAAAATAGGCGTGGTCCGGGGCCACCAGCAGGCGGCTCCGCCCCGACTCCTCCCGGCCATCGGCCTCCACCCGCAGTTGCAGCTCATAATATCCCAGGGGCAGCTCCCGGGGGAGGCGCAGCTCCAGATGGTGCCGTACCCCGCCGGGCACGGCCCGGCTGGCCGCGGTGGCCGGGGAGGCGAATTCTTCCTGCCAATCCAATCCCTGGCCGGAGTCGCCCTCGCCCTGCACCGTGGCCTCGATCCTGAGAGGAGAAGGGAGGTTGTCTGAGGGCGCCCAAAGGAAAAAATTCACCCTCCCCGGGGAGGATGGCGCCAGGACCTGCACCGGCTCCAGGAAGCGGCCCCAGGGCCCCAGGCGGCGCCGGCTCAACTCTTGCCGGCGCTTCTCCGATTCCTCCCAGGAAACGCCCATGGCGCTGAGCAGGGCCTGGATAGTGGATAACGGGGCGGGGTGGCGGACGCCGAAGTTGTCATAGTATTCCGGGGCGATGCCGCACAGGCAGCCCAATAACGCAATCTCCGCCGCTGCCGCTTTATCAATCATAAGGTCGCAATCAAACCGGTAGCCCAGGCGTCCTGCTGGTGCGAGCACAGGCTGCAGCCTGCGGCTATCTAAAGATAATACGGCACTATCGCGTATCGCGTTTGCCAAGAAAACCGTTTGTTGCAGGGGCATGGTGTGCCGTGCCCCGTAATCCGCCGCAACGATTGATTACTCAATAGGAACAAACCTGCAGCAACTATAAAATATATTCAAAGTATGCAAATGTTAAGGGGCGTCCGCCAGAACCGGGCAAATAATCCGGAGATGGTTGAAATTGAGAGCACTGCATGGAACAAAATGGCTCACTATATATGCGGTTGCGGTCATGGGAAACCTCCCCATTGGCAACTACCCGGGAGCGTCTATTTTATTACCTGGCGCGGTCGTGCCATCTAGGGTGATGAGGGCCGCCCCTGGCGGCTGCTGGGTCGATCACCCCATTGACCATGTTGAAACGGCTGAGAGCGGACTGGAACTAGCATAGGGTCCAGGCCCAATTCCCCCGAAGATCTCATGCGGAATTCCAGATTGCAGGACATCTGTTCGAAAGCGAAGGGCATTATCTTATTCATTTTTGGGCTCTGTGACCGTTACTTCCGCCGCAGGGTCTTCTCCCTCATCTTCCTCGCCTGCTGCAGACAAGGCAAGAATCTCCAAGGCTTCCGGCTCTGGCAGTTTATCCACTGAACGGAGCTTGCGCTCTATGGCCCGGCTCCGCACCCCGGTCTCTTCAATCGTCCGGCTCGCGGTGTGGAGCTGGCGCTTGACCTTGTCCAGGACCTCGCCGAACCTCCCGAATTCTGTCTTGATCGCTCCTAAGACCCTCCACACCTCTACGGCGCGCTGCTCTATGGCGAGGGTCTGGAATCCCATGCGAAGGCTACTCAGAATCGCCGCCAACGTGGTGGGACCGGCCACTACAACCCGATACCGGTGCTGAAGGTCTTCGACAAAACCCGGCTGCCGCATCACCTCCGCATATAGCCCTTCCGTAGCCAGGAACATGATTCCAAAGTCGATCGTGCTGGGTGGGTTTATGTATTTATCGTGGATATCCTTTGCCGCGGACCGAACGGTCCGCGCCAAGGCGTCCATTGACACCTGAACTGCACCCGGATCGGCTCTCTCCGCGGCTTCCTGAAGGCGAAGGTAGTCCTCTTGAGGAAACTTCGAGTCAATAGGAAGCCAGACGCAGGCATCGGGATCATCCCTCGGGCCGGGCAGTCGCACTGCATATTCCACACTCTCCGACGAATCGGCCTTCACCCGGACGTTCTTCCCGAATTGCTCCGGTGTGAGGATTTGCTCCAAGATCGCGCCGAGCTGAACCTCGGCCCATGTGCCTCGCGCCTTCACGTTGGTCAGAACCCGCTTGAGGTCCCCCACGCCTGTCGCCAGATTCTGCATCTCCCCGAGCCCCTGGTGTACTGCCTCCAACCTGTCACTCACGAGTTTAAATGACTCTCCGAGCCGCTTTTCCAGAGTATCGTGCAGTTTCTCGTCCACCGTCTTGCGCATCTCGTCAAGCTTCTTCTCGTTTCCCTCTTGAAGCTCTTTGACACGAGAATCAAAGGTGCCGCGGATGCGATCGAGGGCGCGCTGATTTGATTCGGTGAGTTCCCCCAAATGCCTGGTCATGCCTTCCAACTGTGTGTGCTGAAGGTTGCTCATGCCCTCCAAAGTCTTGGTCAGGACCTCGTTAGTCGATTTCAGGCCGCTTGATACTTCTTCACGAGTATGATGAAGTTTCTCGTCCACCGTCTTGCGCATCTCGTCAAGCTTCTTCTCGTTTCCCTCTTGAAGCTCTTTGACACGAGAATCAAAGGTGCCGCGGATGCAATCCAATGCGCCCTGGTTTGAATCGGTGAGTTCCTTCAACTGCCTGGTCGTGCCCTCGAGATGCGCCTGCTGGATTTTACCCATGCCCTCCAAAGTCTTGGTCAGGACCTCGTTAGTCGATTTCAGGCCGCTTGATACTTCTTCACGAAGCTCCTTACCTGCGTTCCGGGCTTCTTCCCTGCTCATTCGCAACTCGTCGCGTACATCCCTCCCGGCAGCCTCGGAAGCCTTTGACGCCCGGACCAGTACTATGATGACCAGGACCAGGTTCACGACGGCGGCAGACAGGATCAGCCAAGGGAGAGCTTCATTCATGCTTGCACCAAGCCACCTAATCTGAATTAGATTCAAGTGGTGCTGCTGCTGGTGGGACCGCCGGGTTGATTCACATTTTTTCTCCCCATCCTCTGCGTCTCTGCAGTGAATCTATCATCGCCAGGCGATGACTTGGTCGAAGGCCTTAAAAAATTGAAAACTGAAAACTGAATTTCACCTCTCCAGCAAGATCCCGGCGTAGCCCACGAAACTGTCCCCGGGCATGATCTCGTAGCTGGTATAGTAGTCCTGGAGGACGGCCTTTTGGGCCCCTAGTTTTTTGGCGGCGGCCACCGCGGCGGCGGCCGCCCCGGCGCTGCAGGCGCTCCGGTCTTCCTGGGCTTCCCGCAGCAGGCCGGCACCATCCAGCTTCAAAACCTCACTGAGGAAGCGCTGATCGTTGACCTCTCTGACCCATTTCACCGCCCCGGGACCGCCCCCCAGGGGAGCCCAACCGTAGTTGGGGCCATAGTGGGTCAGGTCGGTGGAGCCGAAGGCCAACAGGGAGAGGTTCAGCTCCCGGGCCACCGCCACCACCGCCTCCCCCAGTTCCAGGGCCTTGGGGGAAGAGGGGGACCGCAGGGCCAGGACTTTGGCGTTGGGGAAAAAGTATTTCACCATGGGGAGTTGCACCTCAATGGTGTTATCCCCGGGGTATTCTCCGGCCAGGGTGAGGCGCTGCTTTAAAGGCTGGTAGAATTCGGTGGCCAGGGGGATGGTCCCCAGGGGAGTCTCCCAGGCCTCGTCGCTCACCAGTAGGGGAGGGGAGTCGCCGCCCAGGTGGCCTCCGAACACCACCACCACCTGGGGCTGGCTCGCCAGCGCGCTGAGGTGGAACACCCGGGCCGCGGCTTTGCCGGAGAAATACCAGCCGGCGTGGGGCACAATGCCGCCAAAGACCTGATCGCCTGCCGGGAGAGGCGCCACCCCTGCCACAAATTGCCCGATTTCCGCCCGGCAGCCGCTGGCACTGCTGGGATACCAGCCCGCCGGCAGCATCCGTTCCCGTATTCCCATGGTCGCTCCTAAAATGCGGTTATCTATTATTTGTTTTCCGTTTTCTCTGAAAGGCAAATCAAAGTCAAAGGACTCTTAGCAGAGGCAGAAAACAGAATTGTAGCGTGGGCGCCGCCCACCGTGTAGGGTGCGCACTGCGCACCATTTAGTCGTATGGTGCGTCTTTCCCACGCTCCCCCATGGGGCGGGCGTCCGCCCGCCGACTGGCTTCCCGCCTTCGGCGAGGCCCTCAGGAGCCGGCGGCGGCTGCCGGCGGCCTATCCGGAAACCCTCAAAAATTCAAGGTCTTGCCGTTCTAGTTAATCCGAGACGGCCCCCTTTGTCAAGGTGCTCGCCGGCCAGTTTCTCGTGCTGGGTAGGCCCTGACCACCCATGTAGGGTAGGCACTGCCCACCAAAATAGCGACAGTGGCACAGGCTTCCAGCTTGTGATTGGGTCGTGGGGCGGGCGTCCCCGCCCGCCGACGGTAAGGCCCCGACGCCCGCCGTAAGGGCGAGCGGCAGGGCTTCCAGCCTGTGATCTGGTTGCCCGGGTAGGGTGGAGGCCCTGCCCAACATTTGATCGTACGGTGCGTCTCTCTCACACACCACATTCCCGCGTGGGGCGGGCGTCCCCGCCCGCCGACGGTAAGGCCCCCAGAAAAGATGGCGGGTGGGACGCCCGCCCCACTGGCATGGCGTCGAAGACGTCGCGCCCTACGACTGGTGGGCGCGAGTGACTCGCCTGCGCCTGCGCTTCCAGGAGGAAGGCGGGGGGAGCGGGCCGGAGCCAGGGGGCATTTCTCACCGCCGCTGCTCCCGGAATCCCTCAGAAGAACTTGAATGTTTGCCGTTGATATAATAAATTGGACAAATGATGCCTGGGTGGCGGAACGGGTAGACGCAAGGGACTTAAAATCCCTCGGGGTTCGCCCCGTGCCGGTTCAAATCCGGCCCCAGGCACCAATTATATCAGGTAGTTACGATGGTTTGGGTTGGTTGGCCTAAACCCTTATCCATTTCTGTGTGAGACTTGTGTGAGACTTTTTGAATTGCGTTTTCATATGCCGATATGGCCTCACGTTCCGTCTCGCCAATCGAGTGGAGATAGATCTCGGTAGTCGTGCGGTTTTCATGGCCCAGTATACGCTGGATGGCACCCATAGGCACATTCTGGTTATCCATGATCGATGCCCCCGAGTGTCTTAGGGCATGGAACCGGAAGTGCCTTACCCCTGCTCTGTTGCAGAGATTTTTGATAAGTTCCCGACGGTCTTTAAAGGGAGCGGCTTTTCTCTCACCAGTATCTTGATCTACATTGAAACGCCAAAAAACCCAGGGCTTGGTCACGTCTCGAGATGAATACCTGCGGGCAAGAATTTCAAAGAGCCTCTGAGTCATGGGAACTTTCCTTGGTGTCAGATGACCACCCCTTTTTTTTGCGAGTATAGAGAACCACAAAGCGTCGCTCCAGATTCACATCGTCCCAGGTGAGACGGTTTACTTCACTTACTCTTGCCATCGTGTCCCTTATCGTCAACAGATAATCCTGGGAATCCTGGTCGGCAAGTTCTGTCACCTTGTCGATATCTTCCGGGGGTGGAACATATTTCAGCCTTTTTTCTTCCGGGAGGAAGGCCATATTGTCCAATGGGTTGTCTCTGAGAAAGCCCCTTCGCTTGCCAAAGTTGAAGGTCGCCTTGAGGTAGCGAATTTCCTTGTTGGCGGTGAAGGCTGAAACTTTTCTCCTATCCAAAATGAACCGTTCCACCATATCCCGGGTGATCTGAGTGCAGGCCAATTTCCCCCACCTTTTCACCCAACCTCTGGCTAACACGACGCAGGTCTGATAGTAGCTGCTCGAATTATAAGCCTTCACATGGTCCAGCCTGCGGTTAACCAGCTCCAAGAAGGCCATGTCGGTTGGAGTCGCCTCCGCCTCCGTTATCGCCATCTGTGGGGATGGCGGGTTCTTTAATTCCTCCCTTCTCCTGGCTTCGGCTTCGTTTGCCTCTCGCTTGGTCTTGAACCAGGCTTCCGTGTGTCTCTTGCCGTTCTGGGTGAAGTCGTACCTCCACCCCTTGCCCTTTACCGAATAAACGCTCATGAAGTTCCTCCTTTGAGGGAAACAGGATGGAACCTCCGGGCTTCACGCCGCCCAGTACCTGCCAGTGCTTGTAGACCCAGCTCAAGCTTTTGCGGAGGTAGCGGGCGACCTCCTCAGGCGTAAGTATATCGTTCTGATGAATAGTGTCAAATGTGCCCTTCCCCGAGTCTATGTCCATCTTTAATCCCCAATTTTTTAAGTTTGTTAAGGAGAAGGGGGAAGTGGACATGGCTCCTAAATCGAATAATTATCAACAAGCATAGGGGGGGACCTTGCAGAATTAGGTCAAAGGTTCGAAGGCTATTTCCAAAAAAATGGAAATAATTTTAGCTTTAAAATCAAAAGGTTATCTTAATTTTTTTATTGACAGCCACCATCCATTATGATAATGGTAATTCGGCTGACGCCCTTTTTTGCAAAATTTTTGGCCCGTCTTGGCGACGGATGGAACCATGATGAACAATTACCTCTTAAGCACCACCCCCCATTCCCATGGTGAAGCTTATGTTTATGATAAGCTGCACGATACCTTTGACCACAACCTTCCAAGTGATCCTACCATGACAGAGCTTGATACAGAAATTCGAAGGTGAAGTAATACTTTGTTAGTTCTATGGCTTCAAAATAGAAACTAACTAATTACTTCTGATTCTGTATCAGAATCACGAGGCATTTTCTGCTTCGACAATCTAAGTTTGTCTTGAAGTGCTGTTTAATTACATCGAATTTAGAAGGAGGAGCCCAAACCAGCTAAATAGTGATCTGCATTTATAAGTAACTTATGGTGGATCAGGGGCCGTATAGATATTTTATTGGCCCATTTATTAACACCCAAGTTCTACAGTAAAAGCCGATTTTTGCAGGTAATGTGTTGAAATTATTAGGGGCACTTTGGGTTTTGGGAAAAATGCGGTGCCGACAAAATAGCGGTATTGTGATTTTAACTCTTGACAATA
>JBEKDQ010000042.1:0-12701 GCA_050014275.1 Desulfobaccales bacterium
GGCCTGTGGCCGCCAAAACTCGGCGGGCACAGCCCGCCGACGAGTTCGACACAGGCTGGAAGCCTGTGCCACTAAAGGCGCTTTTATCGAAAGCTTTATCTTGCTCAGCACAGGCGAGACGCCTGTGCCACCAATTCTTTAAAACTTTTCAAGGCAGATGGATTCGGTTATGTCCTGGTTAAACCAAGAACGATTAACCGTATATCCGGCCATTTTTCTGGGCGTCTACCTGATTCTTTATGGCTTTCTAACCCTGGGCGGCTCCGGATTGCTTGACCGTGAGGGTTTCCCGCTGGGGCGCGACTTCTCCCATTATTGGGTGGCATCCTCATTGGCCCTGGCCGGCGAACCCGCGGCAGTTTATGACTCTGCCCGCCTGGAAGCCGCCAGAGCCGCAGTTTTCGGCAAGCCCCGGATCCGCCTTCCTTTTCTCTATCCACCCACCTACCTGCTGATGATTTTGCCCCTGGGCTTGCTTCCATACCTGGCTGCTCTGGCTGTCTTTCTGTTGTTTTCCCTGGCAGGTTATTTGTGGCTGGTCCATCGGGTGGCTCCCCATCGCCTCACGGTCTGGTTGACCCTGGCCTTCCCGGGGACCTTCCAAAATTTCTTCTTTGGCCAGAATGGCTTCTTAACCGGAGTGCTGTTGGGCGGGGGGCTGTTGCTGCTGGACCGATACCCTCTGGCCGGCGGTTTTCTCCTGGGCCTGGTTAGCTATAAGCCCCATCTGGCGATATTGATCCCGATTGCCTTGCTGGCGGGGCGGCGATGGCAAGCCCTGGGGGCCATGGTCCTGGCTGCGGTGGGGCTTGCCCTGGCAAGCGTCCTGGTGCTGGGGTCGGAAGTGTGGGCGGCCTTTTGGAAAACTGTTCCCTCTGCTATGAACCTGACGCAGTTTCCACATTGGTACAACCGGCCCACGGTGTTCTCGGCGGTCATGCTTTCCGGGGCCGGACCGATCGCGGCCTGGATCATCCAGGGAGGGGTCATGCTGGGGGTTACCGCAGCGCTGGCCTGGGTCTGGTTCCGGGGAGCCCCGGCCGCCATCCGGTTTCCTATCCTGGTCTTGGGCATCCTCCTCTTTGCTCCTTACGCCGCGGTGTACGATCTGGCCATTCTGGCCTTCCCCCTGGCCTGGTTAGGATGGGAGGGGCACACTCAAGGCTGGCTGCCCGGAGAGCAAAACCTGCTGGTGCTCGGGTGGCTGACTCCGCTAGTCACCCCGTTTCTGGCGAAAGGCACCGGGTTGCAGCTAGCCCCGCTGGTGCTATTGGCCCTGCTGGCCCTGGCCCTCAGACGAGCCGCCAGAAATCCACCCTTGACCAACCATGGGCAGGGATAGGCTTTATGATAAGGCCGTTACGGCCGCCGGATGAACTTGTTGAATATATGAGGGCCGACTGTGTCTGAAAAGTCTTTGCGCAGAGCTATGCTTTTCGGTTTAGCTGGTGGTTTTCTCGGTATCATAAGCAGATTTACCATAGTAGATCTGGATTTATTTCACGAAATGGCCCTTATCCGGGAAGCTTTCCGGGTAGGCTTTTTACCGCGTGCCGATACCTTTGCATATGTCCCGACCATCAGCCCTGTCGTCCACCACGAATGGGGCACGGGCCTGATCTTATATCTCGTCACTGTTCAACTTGGTCTCGGCGCCGGTGGGTTAATCGTTGTTAAATACTTACTGGCGGCTTTCATTGCTCTATGGTGCTTCTTTTTCGCAACACGCCGGGGTGCGAGTTATTCTGTTTTTGCCTTTTTAGGGTTGTTGGGAATATCGATGGGGCAGGGCGGGTTCTCAACCATCAGGGCCCAACTCTTCACCCTCTGTTTTCTCCTTATTTTATTTTTCCTGATTGAAGAAGACCGAAAAGGCAAGAGCTGGGCGTTGTGGGCATGGCTGCCAGTTTACCTGATCTGGCTCAACCTGCACGGCGGCTTCCTGGTTGGCCTGGGATTGCTGGCCGCTTATATAAGCGAACGGTTTTTCATTGACTTCCTGGCTGAAAAGAACTTTCTAAAATCGCTGAAGATGGTGAAACGCCAGATATGGTTCTTGATGGCAACGTGTTTATTAACTCTGATCACTCCCTATGGAACTGATTATTTACCTTACATCTGGAACGCAGTCACCTTGGACCGCACACCCTTTATTGCCGAATGGCGTCCCCTTTGGAAGATATCCTGGGCTGTTCTGTTGACGTGGATTTTTTCACTCGGTGTGGTCCTCTATTGCAAGAGTCAACAAAACCTGAGACAAATGCCGGGGCTCTTCATAATCGCGGCAACCGCCTGGGTTTCCTTATGGCATATTCGGCATTTACCGATATATGCCGTCGCCTGGATGTGCTACACTCCAGCCTATGTGGAGAAAACTTCTTTGGGTAACTTAATAAATAAGGTTTGCAAGCAAAACTCCAGGTTGTTGACTGTTATTTTTGTTATTATTGGGATATCGGGAACGCTCTATGCGGTGCGGCACCAATTCTGGCAGCTCCGTATCCCTACCACGGCAGAGGAAAGCAAGGAAGGAGTGCCTGTTTATCCCGCAGGAGCCGTTAGCTATCTCAAAGACCACAAATTTTCCGGGAACCTCATGGTTCCTTTTGATGCGGGGGCTTACGTCTCCTGGAAACTATATCCGGAAGTCAAAGTAAGCATGGATAGCAGGTTTGAGGTTGCGTATCCTGTTCAAGCTGTGGGTGAAAACATCAAGTTTTACGCTGCTGAAGAAGGATGGCAGAAGACTCTTGCCAAATATAAGACTGACGCCATCTTGGTCCCCCGCTGGAGGAAGCTCGATCAAGTTATGGGCAAGAACGATGTGTGGATAAGTAACGGTAACCCCGCCAGATGGACCCGGGTATATCAGGATGATGGATATTCCCTGTACCTGCGGTCAGACCTGGTAAAAAGATTCCCTATCACAGATATGCGGGGGAAACCCATCACTGCTCACTTCCCCTAAGATAAAATGCTATTAAGCGTCGCCTGGTAATTTTCAGGCAGGCGGATCGGATTGAATGAATAACACCGCCATCTGCTGCCAGACCTCCTGCAGCCAGTTCAGGGGCTGCGACAACCGCTGGCCGCCCAGACCATTCCGCCTTAAAGCAGGCCGCTATGAGCTGGGATGAGGGAGAGCGGGCCACGGTAATCGGGGGAATTATCCTCTCCGCCGTGGCGCTATTTTGTTTTATCGGTCTGGTGCGGGCGGCCTGGAATTTTACCACCCTTACCATCCCTGATCACCGGCCGTTGGCCCCGGATTTTGCCAATTATTGGTCGGCGGCGAAGCTGGCGCGGTCCGGAAAACCAGCCGCGGCCTATGACCTTGACCAGCTTTACCAGGTGCAGCAGCAGGTCTTTGGAACCCATAGCCGTTATGGCAGCGGCTGGTATTATCCTCCCACTTTTTTGATGGCGGTGCTGCCCTTGGGATGGTTGCCGTACGTTCCGGCGCTCATTACCTGGATAACGGTGACCTTTGTCTTATATTCCCTGGTATGGTCCCGGCTCTGTACGCACCCCATTTTAATACCGCTGTTTTTATTGTTTCCGGCGATCATTCATAATTTCCTTATTGGGCAAAACGGTTGTCTTACCGGGGCCTTATTGGGTGGGGGACTGATACTCCTTGATGGCTGGTCTTTGGCCGCCGGCTGTCTGTTCGGCCTCATGACTTATAAACCTCACCTGGCAATCCTGGTGTTTCCGGCATTGATGCTGGCACGCCGCTGGAAGGCCTTCACCGCCGCGGTGGCCACCTCCCTGCTGCTAATCTTCATCAGTGTGGCGGTTTTCGGCTACCAGCTATGGCTTACCTACTTCCAGGCCATGGCCTTTCCCATGAGGGAGGTGGAAATGGGTTCGGCGCCCTGGAGGATCATGCCCACCTTCTTTGTCGCGGTCCGCGCCGCGGGTGGAGGAGTTACGGCGGCTTATCTGATCCAGGGGGTGGTAATGCTGGCAGTGGCAGCCGGGGTGGCCTGGGTGTGGCGGAAACCGGCGGCGCCTCTGGCCAGCCGCGGGGCGGTCTTGATCTTGGGCGCCCTCTTGTTTACTCCCTATGAATTCGATTATGACCTGGCCATCCTGGCCCTGCCCTTGGGCTGGCTCTGGGAGGAAGGCCGGCGCCGCGGCAGACTGCCGGGAGAACTGCTCCTGCTGCTGTTGGGATGGCTGGCGCCGGTGGCCGCTCCTATCGCGTATACGTGGATCAATATTTTTCAGGGGCACTTACAGATCGGCCCCGTGATTCTCTCGGCGCTCTTCCTGCTCTCTTTAAGAAAGGCCAGGGCGGCCATTTCAGAGAACCCCTGACCTGGGATGGGCCATTTAAAGGTCTGGTCCCAGGGGAAGCGCGCCATTCTCTGCCGGGGCGGACCTATTGCCAGGTTTCAGCAATATCTCAAAAAAATCAATATGATGACCACAATAAAGGATTTGTTTACGAAAAGTGGGAATGTTACCCAGTCAGGCATGGTGAACTATCCAGAATGGAAGAATAATAACAAATAGGAAGAATGCACGTGAAATGGTTAAATCAAAGACGACTCACCATTTATCCGCGGATAATAGTTGCCATGTATATTATTCTGGGTGGCGCCCTTATCGTGGCTCCGGCATTCCGGGGACCTGGAGGCACGGATTTATACAACCGCCCCCTGGGAGCGGACTTTTCGCATTATTGGGTGGCATCCTCGCTTGCTTTAACCGGACAAGCGACTATAGTTTACGATCCCCCTAAATTTATCGCGGCGGAGGAAGCCAAGTTCAAGGTAGAATTCCCTATTCCCTGGTTTTATCCACCCACGTTCCTGGTCGTATTATTACCCTTAGCACTGCTTCCGTATATACCATCATTGATCGCCTGGCTTGCCCTTACCCTTAGCGGCTATCTGGTGATCTTGCGCCGTATTGCCCCCCACCCGGCTACCATCTGGCTGGCTCTGGCGTTCCCGGGAACCTTTCAAAATTTTTTCCACGGTCAAAACGGCTTTCTCTCCGCGGCGCTAATAGGTGGTGGGCTTCTGTTATTGGACCAATTCCCTCTGGCTGGTGGCTTCCTGCTCGGACTGGTAAGTTATAAACCTCATCTCACGGTATTAATTCCGTTGGCGCTGATAGCCGGGAAACGTTGGCAGGCGTTAATAAGTTTGCTGATAGCAGCATCGGTCATGGTATTAAGCAGTTTTGTATTGTTCGGAAAGGACGTGTGGCTGGCTTTTTTAAATAATCTATCGCTTCCCATGAAGTTGTTAGAAAATGGCTCATTGCCTATCAACAAAATGGTCACAATTTTTTCAGCCCTTTTAGAATTCGGAGCAGGACTTCACCTGGCCTTATTCATTCAGGTGTGTGTCATGCTTGCGGTCGCCCTGGCAATCTTCCTGGTCTGGCATCAGAACCGGCCGTTATCCAGCCGTGCTTCTGTCCTGGTTATCGGTATTTTGCTATTTACCCCCTATCTATTTGCTTACGATCTAACTCTTTTGGCGCTCCCCCTTGCCTGGCTTGGGTGGGAAGGATATACAAAAGGATGGATTCATGGTGAACGGGTTTTGTTGTTCCTGGGGTGGATCATGCCATTTATTACCCCCATTTTGGCATTAATCAATTTCCAGATCGCCCCCTTGATCTTAGTGGCTATCATGATCCTTGTCGTAAAGGGTTCAACGATAAGAGCATCCTTTGCGTCAGAAGCGGCAAAACCTTATGAGTAGGATACACCTGGACCATCTATCTTTACCAGGTAACTCTGGCTCTAGTCATCCGGCGGGCAACAATGGGGATTCACTCGCCGTTTCTCCCCGGGGTCTTGTGGCCGGGGACTCGAACAGGCATTGAGGGAGCGCTGAGTTTGGGCTATCAGGCCTTCCATAAAGGGGATTATCATTGGGAAGGAAAATGTTTTTAGCTCTAAACTCGGGCAAGGGGACCCCAAACACCATTTCGGGACCGAGGCAGCCAGGGCTGCCGTATAATCTCGGATTAGCCGTATTACTCCTCTTTTCCGCCCTGGAAAGATTGGCTACCACCAAGGCGGATCCGGATCTTTGGGGTTATCTGGCTTTTGGGCGACTCTTTTGGACCTCAGGCCATTTCCCTTACCAGGACATTTTTTCATATACACCTACCCTGTCTCCCTGGGTTTACCATGAATGGCTTACCGGGGTTCTCTTTTATCCATTATACCAAGCCCTTGGTTCCGCAGGATTGCAATTGCTCAAATTCGGGCTGGGATTGGTTACCCTTGGCCTGGTGTATATGACCGCCCGCCGCCTCAGGGCTAATGTCTTGGCAACCATAGTAGGTTTATTTATCGTCCAGGGTTTTTTAACCATGGGTTATAGCCCGGTCCGCGCCCAGGTGTTCACCTATGCATTTTTTGCACTTACCCTGTACCTCTTGGAAACGGCAAGGCAAACTGGACGCTGGCGGGTCTTATTGCTCCTACCGCCACTTCAGATCCTCTGGTGCAACCTCCATGGCGGTTTTGTAGCCGGCCTGGGTTTAGTAGGCTTGTATGCCCTGGGAGAAGCGCTCAGCCGCCGCCCTTTCTGGCCATATGCCGGCATCTTGCTCATTTCTGGTCTGGCAACGCTCATTAATCCATATGGATTAGAATACTGGCGATACCTTATCCATGCCGTCATTATGCCTCGCCCGCAGATAACGGAATGGAATTCAGTTTTTCAGGATTATCGAACCGGGATCGGCCAAGGGGAGTTACTTTACCTGATTTCTGTGGTCACGATTTTAGGCTCCCTGGCATGGTGGGTCCGGTGGCGTGACCTTACTGCAATTTTAGCCTTGGGTCTAACATTATATTTGGGAATAAGGCACAGCCGACATCTGGTCTTTTTTTTATTGCTTACGGGAGCTTATTTGCCTGCAATGCTTACGAGGTTTTTGGAAAGGATAACCTCCGATCCCAAACTAATATCTGTTGGTAAGCGCTTGGGGTGGAAGATGCCCGCGGTAGTCGGGCTGGTCCTCATCACCTCGTTGGGGATTAAAATTGCGTGCTGCAATCCTTTGGCCCTCAAGATCCCTCCTCTGCCGGAGAAAACGAGAGGGTCAGACATCTATTATCCCGTGGGCGCCATCGAATACATTAAAAGCCACCAGTTAAAGGGGAATCTACTCACGGAATTTAACTGGGGAGAATATTTAATATGGATTCTCTCTCCACAATGCAAAGTGGCGCTTGATGGCCGGTATGAGACCGTTTATCCGGAAGAGTTAGCTAATCAATATTTTGATTTTATCAACGGTCGCAAAAATTGGCGGGAATTCTTGGAAAAATATCCTCCTGAGATGGTGCTGATCAGAAGTCAAGGAAAAGCTTATGGGCTTATCCACGCTGAGCAGCAATGGAGACAGGTTTACCTGGATCAGGGCTGCGCCCTTTTCGTCAGAAACGATAACAAAGCCGTTATCCGAGAAAGATTGTAGGGTGGGCACGAGCCCACCAATTCCTTATAATAAAAATGCCCACTTACCTGAGATCCAAAAAGTCGGGCGGCGCTTTTTTCTTTAGGTAGTTGCTTTTCAAAGAAATTCAAAGAAAAATAGAATTTTAAAGAATTGGTGGGCTCGTGCGCATCCTACAAGGCCCGCCGGATTAAGGAATTGGTGCTCAGTGCGCACCCTACATTAACTATGAATCCTGGTTCCCAAGCTCCTGCTTGGGAACCACCTTGCTTGCCAAGCTCCTGCTTGGCAAAAGATATCATGCAGTTTCAGTAAGTTGTGGGTGATACCAAGATGACCCCAAGCAGAGCTTGGGGTAAAATTTGCGTTCCCAAGCAGGAGCTTGGGAACGAGAGTAGAACCGCCGCTGAACGCAGATTGACGCTAATAGAGGTAAATCTGCGTTCATCCGAGTTTATCGGCGGTTTCTTATGGTGGGCTGTCACACTCTTCATTTCATTTAAGGTGGGCTCGTGCCCACCCAACCGGGCCGCAGGACTAAGGAATTGGTGCGCAGTGCGCACCCTACACAGGCAAGACCCCCTCCATTTCTTTATCTGATTTTACCGCATTCCCCTGTCCCAAATTCATGTTTATCGAAGGCAAATACCAGGGAAACCCCGATTTATCTTTTGCCTCCGCTGATCCATATTACATCCAGAACCAAGGAGCATCTGCCAATCCATCAGAAAAGGAGGGTCTGATCAAACAATTCGCTAACGGAAGCCGAGGCTAGAAACCGGAATTGAATTCGCCATGCTAACCTTTTAGCCACTGCGAGACACCAAGAAGGAGAGAACTGTGGCAAAGCTCGGAAACCTCTTCAAGGACGAATCCGGTGCCGCCGCCGTGGAGCAAGGCCTGCTGTTGGCACTGATCGCGATGGTGATCATTACCACGACGGCCACCCTGGGCATAACCCTGAACGCTTTGTTCCAGATGGTCGCCACCGGCATCGCGGGCTTATAACCTGGACCTCCAGGAGTTTACACCCTGTAAGGAGGTCTAATCAGGATGGAAACCGGAACTGAATTTGGCATGCTTCAGCCACTTAAAAATACCAAAAAGGAGAGAACCATGGAAAAGCTGAGAAATTTCTTCAAAGACGAATCCGGCGCAGCCGCCGTGGAGTATGGCATCCTGGTGGCCCTGATCGCCGTGGTGATCATCGCCGCGGTGACCTCGGTGGGCACCAGACTGAACGCCACGTTCAACACGGTCCAAAACGCACTCCCAACCTAAGCTGAGCAGCAAGTTCAATAACGCTGCCACCCTGATCGGCGCTTGAGGCCGGTTGGGCCTGAAAATACCAAAAAGGAGAGAACCATGGAAAAACTCGTGAATTTCTTCAAGGACGAATCCGGCGCCGCCGCCGTGGAGTATGGCATCCTGGTGGCCCTGATCGCCGTGGTGATCATCGCCGCGGTGACCTCGGTGGGCACCAGACTGAACGCCACGTTCAACACGGTCCAAAACGCACTCCCAACCTAAGCTGAGCAGCAAGTTCAATAACGCTGCCACCCTGATCGGCGCTTGAGGCCGGTTGGGCCTGAACTAACCTGACGGGGGGCCGCGGGGCCCCCCAATTCTTGCAGTAGGCGGCAAGAACCGGGCACTGAGCCATGATGAGGCCGGGGCCGGCCTGCGAGCCGCCTGAAGATGGTTTGCTTGCCTTGAGGGGCCTGAACCGAACCCTGAGGTGAGAGCTGCACGGGGCTTGGAAGCGAAGAGGCAGTCGCGGCGGAGTTCGCAATCATACATCAACCATGAACAGTGAGTGAGCGTTATGGCAAACCTACCCAAGGGAATGACTTATATGGCCGTCGCGGTGGTGGTCGGTCTGCTGGCCACCGTTGGCATTCATCGTTATGTGGTCAATAAGACCCAGGTCGCCCCGGCGCCGCCCACCGGGATGGTGGCGGTAGCCACCGGCGATATCGCTCCCGGCACCGCCCTGAGCGGCGGTTCCCTCAAGCTGGTCTCCTGGCCCAAGGAGCTGATTCCGCCCCAGAGCGCCGCGGCCCTAAACCAGGTGGAGGGCCGGGTGGTCACCTTTCCCATTTCCACAGGGGAGCCCATCATGTTCAGCAAGCTGGCCCCGGTGGGCGCCGCCGCCGGTTTGAGCAGCCTGCTGGACGAGAGCAAGAGGGCCTTGACGGTCCGGGTCGATGACGTCACCGGAGTTGCCGGTTTCCTCCATCCCCGGGACCGGGTGGACGTCCTGGCGGATATGAATGTAAAAGGCGCGGGTGAGAACTATTCCAAGGTCATCCTGCAAGGCATTACGGTCTTGAGCATCGGCCAGATCTGGCAGCAAACGGGGGATGACAAGCCCACGGTGGTGAATGCCGTCACCCTGGAATTGACCCCGGAGCAGGCCGAGATCCTGAATCTGGCCAGCAACGAAGGGAAGATTCGTCTGGCCCTGCGAGGTGGCGGCAATGAGGCCACCGTAGAAACCCGCGGGGTGGCCATCTCGAATCTGTTCACCGGCGTGATGAAACCGCCGTCGGCGCCCAAGCCTCAGAAGGGGGCGAAACCGGAGAAGTACGTGGAGGTGATCAAGGGGTGCCAGCGCAGCAAGGCCACCCTCTAGCTGGATGTCAGTTAAGACGCGGCAAGGAAGGAATTGGTGGGCAGTGCCCACCGACATGTCAAGGCGCGGTGGCCAACGCCGTGGGAGGGACCGGTGAAGTCTGATAACTTGACCATTTCAGTGCTATTCGGGACCGGAGTCCAGCATCCGGAAATCCAAGAGGTTGTGGAAATCCTTCCCCAACTGAAATTGTTGGATCAGACTTGCGACCCGGAGCGTTATTGCAGCCAGCTCAACGGCAGCGGCAGACCGGATGTGGTGCTGGTGGAGATGAATGGGCAGAGTCACGTACCGCCGTGGCTGGAGCGCCTACCCCAGGAGATGCCGCAGACCGCGGTGTTGTTATGTTCCCATACCATTGAACCGGAATTCCTGATCCGTCTCATGCAGGTAGGGATCAGGGAGTTTCTGCCAATGCCCCTGACCCCCGACGATCTGGAAGCCGCGATCAGCCGGGTGTGCCAAACCAAAAAGCGGCAAGGTTCCGGGGATCGCCGCCTGGGGGAGGTGATCGTGGTCACCGGGCACAAGGGCGGGGCGGGGGCCACCACGGTGGCCGTCAACCTGGCGGTGGCCATGGCCGAGCTGACTCCGGAGCCTCTGGCCCTGGTGGACCTGGGCCGGCCTTTCCCGGACGTGGCGAATTTCCTGGACCTGGAGCCCTCCTATACAATTCTGGATTTGTGTCAGAATCTGAATGAACTGGATCAGTCTTTCATCCAGCGGGCGATGCAGCCGTTTGGGAATAACCTGTTCGTGCTCCATGGTTGTCCGGATTTTCGGGAGCAGGAAAATATCGAGATCGAGTCTCTGGGGAAAATCTTCTCGGTCTTGCGCCATCTTTACAAATACACCATAGTCGATCTGAGCCACTGGCTGGATGAGTTCTTTCTCCAGGTGATCCTGGAGGCCGACCTGGTGCTGATGCTCACCGGTCTCACCGTTCCGGATTTGCGCAACCTGAAGCGGTTGTGGCCGGCGCTCCTGGAAGGTCAGCGGGAGCGGCGAAAAATCAAGCTGGTGATAAACCGTTTTGATCGGAGCAGCAGTTTGGTGCTGCGGGATGTGGAACAGGTAGTGCAGCAGCCGGTGTTCGCCACCCTATCCAGCGATTACCCGTTAATGGTGGAGGCCTTGAACCAGGGAGCGCCTTTAGGGGTCAGCGGGCCGCGCTCTAAGCTGTGGCGCGACCTGAAGGCCCTGGCCGAACAGGTGAAGCTGGAGATGCCGGCGGAGATGGAACAGGCCGCGGTGAGCGCCATCGCCGAGCCCAAGCGCAAGTTCTGGTTGTTTTAATGGGAGGTGAATCTAGATGAGTTGGCTGGGTTACAAGAGGGAAAACAGGGGTCTGGGGACGGCTAAGGCGAAGGGACTGAGTGCGGTTTCGCCGCGGCCGGCCCAGGAAGATCGAGAGCCACAGGAGGCGCCCCTCCCCAAGAAGGATGAGGTTCGAGAAATCCGGCTTTACCAGGTGAAGAAGCGGATTCACCACCTGCTATTGGAGCGTCTGGACCTGAGCGCCCTGGAGGAATTGGAGGAAGGCGTTCGGGCCCGGGAAATCCGGCAAGCCCTGGCGGTCCTTATGGAGGAGGAGGAAGAGCCCCTAAACCTGGCGGAAAAGACTCGCTTGAACCGGGAACTGGAGTTCGAGATCCTGGGTCTGGGCCCCCTGGAACCTCTGTTGGCCGACCCGACCATTTCGGATATCTTGGTAAACCGCCACAATCAGGTGTACGTCGAAAGGCGTGGCCGTCTGGAACTGACGGATATCCGGTTCCAGGATAATGAGCACCTCTTGAAAATCATCAATAAGATCGTCAGTAACGTGGGGCGCCGTATCGATGAGTCCGTCCCCATGGTGGATGCCCGGTTGCCCGACGGCTCCCGGGTCAACGCCATCATCCCGCCCCTGGCCCTGGATGGGCCCATACTTTGTATCCGGCGGTTTTCCGTGCAGCGCCCCACCCTGGAGGATCTGATTGAGAAAGGCAGCCTCACCGCGCAAATCGGGGAGGTCCTGAAGGCCGTGGCGGTGGCCAAACTGAACGTTCTCATCTCCGGCGGCACCGGGGCCGGCAAGACCACCTTGTTGAACATCCTCTCCCACTTCATCCCGGTCAATGAGCGCATCATCACCGTCGAAGACTCTGCCGAACTCCAGTTGCAGCAGGAACACGTGTGCCGCCTGGAGACCCGTCCGCCAAACGTGGAGGGTAAAGGGGAGATTACCGCGCGGGACCTGGTGCGCAACTGCCTGCGGATGCGGCCGGATCGGGTGGTGGTCGGAGAGGTGCGGGGCCCCGAAGTTATCGACATGCTCCAGGCAATGAACACCGGCCACGAGGGGTCCATGACCACCGTTCACGCCAATACTTCCCGGGATGCCCTGCTGCGGCTGGAGACCATGATTTCTCTCTCGGGCATCACCATCCAGGAAAAGGCCATGCGACAGATGGTCTCTTCCTCCATCAACGTGGTCATCCAGTTGGTGCGCCACAGCGACGGCTGCCGCCGCATGATGTCCTTTTCGGAAATCACCGGGATGGAGAGTGGGGTGATCAGCATGCAGGATATCTTCGTCTTCGAACGCCACGGCATGAACCTGGAGGGGATGATCACGGGGCGT
>JBEKDQ010000043.1:0-12643 GCA_050014275.1 Desulfobaccales bacterium
CGAATGGAGGTGACCCTGCTCCAGGTGAGCCGCTCCCGCCCCCTGGCCGGGGGCGCCTATATGCAAGCTCAGAACCCGGTATGGATCGTCTCGGGTTGGGCAGGAGAAAGCTAACATGACTGAGCGCTATCCCGTCATCTTTCTGGGGGGCGGCCCCGGTGACCCGGAGTTGATCACGGTCAAGGGGCAGCGGGCCCTGGCCCAGGCGGAGGTAGTTCTCTACGCCGGTTCCCTGGTGTCGCCGGCGCTGCTAGGCTGGGTCCCCCCCCAGGCGGAACTGATCGACACCGCGCCCCTTAACCTGGGGCAAATTGTCGCAGGCATCATCCGGGCCCATCTGGCCGGCAAAAGGGTGGTGCGGCTCCACTCCGGGGACACCGCCCTGTTCAGCGCCATCCAGGAGCAGTTGGAAATCCTGGAACGAGAGGGCATCCCTTGCCGGGTGATTCCCGGGGTTACCGCCGCCTCGGCCGCGGCTGCGGCCCTGGCCCAGGAGCTCACCCTGCCGGAGGTGACCCAAACGGTCATCCTGACCCGGGGCGCAGGGCGCACCCCGGTGCCGGCCCGGGAGGCCCTGGGGGAGCTGGCCCGCCATGGGGCCACCATGGTCATTTATCTCAGCATCGGGCTTATCGACCAGGTGGTGGCGGAACTCACCCAGGCCTACGGAGTGGAGGCCCCGGTAGTGGTGGCCCACCGGGTGAGCTGGCCGGATCAGCTCATCATCCGGGGCACCCTGGCGGACATCGCCGCCCGGGTGCGGCAGGCCGGGATCCAGCGCCAGGCCCTGATCCTGGTGGGGCCGGCCCTGGCCGCCAGATCGGAGGTCCTCAAGGCGCACTCCAAACTCTATGACCAGAGCTTCGAACATGGGTTCCGTTCCGGAAGCCGCGATTAGGGTGGTGGCCCTCACCCCCCGGGGCGCCTCCCTGGCCCGGGAAATCAGCCGGGGCCTGGCCGGGGCCCGGTGTTGGCTGGCCCGGGCCCAGGCCGGGGAGGATCCAGAGGAGCAGGCATTTGACCGGGTCGCCACGGTCTTTGGGGAAGCCTTCCGGCGGGGAGAGAATCTGGTGGCAGTCATGGCGACGGGCATCGTGGTGCGCAGCATCGCCCCCCATCTCCGGGGCAAAGCCCAGGACCCCGGGGTAGTGGTGGTGGATGAGGCCGGCAAGTTTGCCATCAGTCTGCTCTCCGGGCACCAGGGGGGCGCCAACCAACTGGCCCGCCAGGTGGCGCAAATCATTAAGGGCACGCCGGTCATTACCACCGCCAGCGACCTCCAGGGGCTGCCAGCCCTGGACCTGGCCGCCATCCGGACGGGGCTGACCATCGAGAACCCGCCCGCCCTGAGCCAGGTGCAAATGAGTCTCCTGTCCGGTTTGATCCTGCGTTTGGTGGACCCGGACGGCTACCTGGCCGAACTCGCCGAAGAGTATCCCGAGCGGTTCATCTGGGAGACAGACCTCGACGCCGCCCTGGCGGGGGGCGGACCCGGGGTGTACGCCGGATTTCGGGAGCGCGCCTGGCCTCAGGCCTGGCTGGTGCTCCGTCCCAAAAATCTGGTGGCCGGGATGGGATGCCACCCGGGCGCCTCCGCCGACGAAATCCTGAGGTTCCTCAAGGACTCCTTTAGGAAGGAAAGACTGTCCCTGGCCTCCCTGAAGGCCCTGGCCAGCATCGAGGCCAGAAAAGAGGAACCCGGCTTGATAGAAGCAGCCGCCAGGCTGGGAGTGGAATTCATATGGTTCACCAAGGAAGAGTTACAGGGCGTACCGGTGCCAACCCCCTCGCTGCAGGTGATCCGCCTGGTGGGAGTGGTCAGCGTCGCCGAAGCTGCGGCCTTGAAAGCCGGAGGGGCGATGCTGGTCCTGACCAAGCGGAAAAGGGGCAACCTCACTCTGGCGGTGGCCCACGTCCGGGGCGCTTGACGGTGGTGAGTCTGGGACCCGGGTTCCCGGACTATATCATCCCCCAGGCCAGGGCCGCCCTGGATGAGGCCCAGGTGGTGGCGGGCTATCGTACTTACGTCGAGCTTTTGCAACCTCTGTTGACCCACCAGGAGGTGGTGGCCACCGGCATGAAGGGCGAAATCCAGCGCTGCCAGATGGCCATTGCGCGGGCCTTGCTGGGGGCGCGGGTGGCCCTGGTCTCCGGGGGCGACGCCGGCATCTACGGCATGGCCGGGCTGGTTCTGGAGATTTGCGCCGCCCGGGGGCTGAAGATCGGTCCGCCGGATGGCGGGGAGGAGGGGGTGGATTTTCACCTGGAGGTGATTCCCGGGGTACCGGCCCTGGCCGCAGGGGCCGCCCTCTTGGGCGCACCGCTGATGCATGATTTCGCCGCCATCTCTCTGAGCGACCTCCTCACCCCCTGGGAGACCATCCAGAGGCGTCTGGAGCTGGCGGCCCAGGGAGATTTTGTCATCGCCCTCTACAATCCCCAAAGCAAGAAGCGCCACTGGCAACTGGCGGCGGTCCAGGAGCTGCTGCTCCGCTTTAAGGACCCGGGCACCCCGGTGGGCCTGGTCTCCCGGGCCATGCGCCCGGGCCAGGAGAGCGTCATCACCAGCCTGCAAGAGCTCCTGGCATACCCGGTGGACATGCAAACGGTCATCATCGTGGGCTCGTCCCAGACCTTCACCTACGGCCCCTATATGATCACCCCCCGGGGTTATCTGGGCAAGTACCAGGTAATGATGGAAGGGGAGTAGAGATGACCGGCCAGCCGGATTTATCTGGTTCCCAAGCTAAGATTGGGAACCAGAAGTAGCATACCAAGGCATGATAAGAGTAAGAATCAGGGAGAGCTTGTTGCTTTCTAGACGCATCATTCAATTCACGTATTAATATTGACAATAATATATTAATGCGAGCATTATGGGGTCCATCATTTAACCCCTCTCCCCCAATGGGGGAGAGGGGTTAGGGTGAGGGGGAATTAAGATCATGATGGTCTGTTACCGAAAACCGAAAACCGAAAAGCGAAAACCGTCTTTATGAAATACCGTCCCTTAATGATCCTGGGCTCCGGCTCGGACGTAGGCAAGAGCATCATCACTGCCGGACTCTGCCGCATCTTCCATCAGGAGGGCCTGCGGGTCGCCCCCTTCAAGGCGCAGAACATGGCCTTGAACAGCTTCATCACCCCGGAGGGCGGCGAGATGGGGCGGGCCCAGGTGGTGCAGGCCCAGGCGGCCGGCCTGGCCCCCCACGTGGACATGAATCCCATCCTGCTCAAGCCCAGCAGCGAGGTGGGCTCCCAGGTGATCGTCCACGGCCAGGTCTACGGCAACTTCTCGGCCCAGGAATATTACCGGCACAAACCGCGGCTGAGCCGCAAGGTGATGGAGAGCTTCCGCCGCCTCAGCCTTAACCATGAACTCGTCATTCTGGAGGGGGCCGGCAGCGCCGTGGAGCTGAATTTAAAGAAGAACGACCTGGTCAACTTCCGGATGGCCAGGAAGTCCGGGGCCGCGGTCCTGCTGGTGGCCGACATCGACCGGGGCGGGGTTTTCGCCGCCACCATCGGCTCCTGCCATCTCCTGACCCCGGTAGAGCGACGGCTGCTGGCGGGCTTCATCATCAACAAGTTCCGGGGGGACCTGGCCCTCTTTCAGGAGGGGGAAAGGATCATCGAACGCCGGACCCGGCGGCCGGTTCTGGGAGTGGTGCCTTACGCCCCGGACCTGGTCCTCCCGGAGGAAGACAGCGTCGCCCTGGGGCGCAAAGGGAAGGTGGCGGGTTCCCAGCCGGCAGCAGGAAAATCCCTCCGGGTGGGGGTGGTGCGCCTGCCCCACATCTCCAACTACACCGATTTCGACCCGCTGGAACAGGAAGCCGGCGTGTCGCTCAGCTACCTGGACCATCGCCAAGGCCTTGATGGAGTGGACCTCCTCATCCTGCCCGGGACCAAGAACACCATTAGCGACCTCCTCCATCTCAAGGAGACCGGGCTGTTCCAGGAGATTCAGGCTTACGCCCGGGGCGGCGGCCGCCTGGTGGGCATTTGCGGCGGCTACCAGATTATGGGCCGGGAGGTCCTGGACCCCCTGGGGGTGGAAGGCCCTCCCCGGTCGGAGGCCGGCCTGGGGCTGCTGCCGGTGGTCACCACCATGGCCGGAGTTAAGGCCACCACCCAGGTACGTGCCCAGGTACTCCAGGGCCGGACCGCCGGGCTGCTGATCGAGGCCTATGAAATCCACATGGGGGAAACCAGGGGCCAGGGCGAGGGACAGCCTGCCTTTGAGATCAGCAGCCGCAACAGCCGGCAGGTTAAGGTCTCGGATGGCTGGATCAGTCCCGATCGGCGCGTCTGGGGCACCTATCTCCACGGCCTGTTCGATAATGATGAATTCCGCCGGGGTTTCTTGTCCGAGATCATCTTTTCTGAGGCTGGCAGTCCAGCAGGGGCGGCGGCCCCATCGCTGTCCTTCCGGGATTTTCAGGAAACCCAATTGGACCTATTGGCCGATTTGCTGCGAACCCACCTGGACCTGGCCCGAATTCGGGCCTTGATTCAGCCCTGAGGCCGGATTTTCCTGTTCCTGTTTCCTGTTTTCTGTTTTCTGTTTTATGTTTTATGTCAGCTTTCAGCTTTCGGGATTTTTTATAGATATTTGCTCAGAACGAGACACGATGAAATGCACTAATCTTTGCCGGACCCTACTGCCCCGATTCCCTCTGAAAAAGGGGCTAAAAACTATAAGGAATTGGTGGGCAGTGCCCATCCAACTAAAGACTGCTCCGAAAAGTTGTGAACAATTGGTGGCACAGGCATCCCGCCTGTGCGGACTAAAGCGGCTTTGCTGGCGGGGGATATAAGGTGCGCAGTGCGCACCCTACACGGCGGGCACGGAGGCCCGCCCCACAGGCCCGCACCCGTCTTCTCATAATTTGTGGGTGGGCCGAAGGTCCATGAACGACTGCTCCGAAAAGTTTCTGAGTATGTGGGATACCCCACCCTCTGGTTGCCGGTTCCCGCGCCGCCGAGGGCGGCGGCGCTACATTTTCATGATTTACGGGTGAGCTGAAGGCTCATGAGCGACTGCTTCGAAAAGTTGTGAAGTATTGGTGGCACAGGCGTCTCGCCTGTGCGGACTGAGCCAAAAAACTATAAGGAATTGGTGGGCAGTGCGCACCCTCACCTTAAAAACTACTTCCAGCCAATCAACCACTATGCCATTTAATACGAACCTACCGGAAACTGTCCCCTCCCACGGGGGTGAGGTCTACCGCCTGGCTCGCACCCTGGGACTCCATCCCCGCGACCTCCTGGATTTCTCGGCCAACATCAACCCCCTGGGGTTTCCTCCGGCAATCGCCGAGGTCATCCGCCAGACCCTGGGGGAAATCGTCCATTACCCGGATCGCCACTGTCTGGAGCTGCGGCAGGAGCTGGCGGCTTACCACCGCCTGGCCCCGGATCAGATTCTGGTAGGCAACGGCTCCACGGAACTCCTCTATCTGGCGGCCCGGGCCCTCACGCCCCGGAGGGCCTTAATCGTTGCCCCAGCCTTCAGCGAATATGAGCACGCCCTGGCGGCGGCCCGGGTGCCGGTGGTCTTCCAGGTCACTGGCGAGGCGCAAAATTTTACCCTGACCGCGCCCCCGGACCCCCAGGGGGCGGACCTGGTCTTTCTGGCCAATCCCGCCAGTCCCAGCGGGGTCTTGTTGCCGCCGGAACTTTTGCTGGAGACGACGGCCATGCTTACCGCCGCCGGCGTCCATCTGCTGTTGGATGAGGCCTTCGTGGATTTCGTGGAGGAGGCCTCACTAAAGGCGCGCCTGGCCCAGTTTCCCCACCTCCTGATCCTGCGCTCCTTCACCAAGTTCTTCGGCATTCCGGGGATGCGCCTGGGCTATCTGCTGGCGGCCCCGGCTCTCATCCAGCGCCTGGCCGCAGTCCAGGAACCCTGGTCGGTAAACACCCTGGCCCAGGCCATGGGCAAGGCCTGCCTCCAGGATCATGACTATATGGTCCGTTCCCGGGCATTGATCCACCGGGAGCGGCAATACCTCCTGGATGGTCTGAAATCCTTGCCGGGGCTTTCCCCGTTCCCCGGGACGGTGAATTACCTGCTGGTGAAGATTACCAGTTCAGAATGGACCGCAGCCACCCTGCAAAAGGCGCTGCTATCCCGGAAAATCATCCTGCGGGACGCCAGCAATTTCCGCGGCCTGGATGAGCGGTTCTTCCGCCTGGCGGTGCGCCGGCGGGAGGAAAACCAGCGGCTCCTGGAAGCCCTGGATCAGTTCTTGCGGTAAGAGCGCACGTGAAACTGACCCTGCCTTTTCTCGCCGGATACCTGCTGGACCTGCTGCTGGGGGACCCGCCGCGCTGGCCCCATCCCGTTCGGCTCCTCGGCCGGGCCATCGAATATTGGGAGTCGGTCCTCTACCAGCCCCGAGTGGCGGCGGGAGCCCTCTTCTGGCTGGCGGTGATGGGGACGGCCTTAACCGGGGTCATCGGATTGCTGGTGGCGGTGGCCTTCCTGCCTCGGGTGGCAGGCCTGGGCCTGGTCACTTACTTTATTTACGCCGGCCTGGCCACCCGCGGCCTGCACCGGGAAAGCCGGCAGGTGGAGGAGGCCCTGGCCCGGGAAAATTTGCCCGAGGCCAGGGCTCGCCTGGCCATGATCGTGGGCCGGGAAACTGCCCAGTTGGGCCCGGAGGAGATCCACCGGGCGGTTCTGGAAACCGTGGCGGAGAATTTGGCGGACGGGGTGGTGGCCCCCATGTTCTTCATCCTGCTCTTGGGCCTGCCGGGCCTGTTTCTTTATAAGGCCGCCAATACCATGGATAGCATGGTGGGGTATAAGAATTACCGCTATGGCAGGTTCGGCAAGGTGGCGGCCAGGGCCGATGACATCCTCAACTTCCTGCCGGCCCGCCTTACCGCCCTGCTGCTGGTGGCGGCAGCGGCGGTGGTGGGGCAGGACCCCCGGGGAGCCTGGCGCATCCTGCGCCGGGATGCGAGCAAGGCCAGCAGTCCCAACGCCGGCTGGCCCGAGGCCGCCATGGCCGGGGCCCTGGGGGTGCGCCTGGGAGGGCCCGCCACCTACTCCGGCCACCGGCTGGATAAGGCGTTCATCGGCGACCCTCCCCATTACTCTCCTCTTCCCGGGGAGAAATACCGCCAGGCCATCCGCCTCCTATACACCGCTTCCCTCCTGATGGCGGCCATCACCTTCCTGTCTCTCCTGGCCAGCGGCGCCGGGGTCTGGGGGATACTGGGATTGTGGGGCTGATCAAGTTTCGCACCAATAACCATAACTGACTACTTTAGGACAAAGTGACCTTCTCTTCACACAGTTGAAGCCAGATAGGCCGTCCTTATTTAATCGATCAATATTCATCCCTTCCCGGAGTCAGGTTTTTTCCTCCTTTCTCTCAGTAGTAGGATCACGTAAAAAGCGAGGCCCCAAACAAGGGCATTAAGGTCTAAAAAGAAAATTCCCCGCCCCGGATATCTAGGGGAAAAGACCACAAATGGCAGGGTTAGCGGCAATCCCAAACCATACACTAGGGCCTGGATACTTTTTTCGCCAGCATGCCCGTGTGGGCTGCCTTCATGGCCAGGGCCAGGAAGAGATAAAGGTTCAGGATAAGATAATAACAGAAGCCAAAGATGGCGGCCTTGGCCAGTTTGTTCAGTTTGATTTTGTCCTCCGCGCCCATAACCTTTGCCCCGCGTCCCCTAGCGGTTTCTCAAATAATCTTTACTATTACCACAGAATCCCACCTGCTGATATGGAAAACTCTCCCCAGCCCTCACCCCTCGGCCTTGCGGCCCACCAGCACCATGACGGGATAGGCAAAATAAATCTCTCCATCCCGCCAGTGCGCCTCCACTCCCAGGTCGTCTTTGCCGATATCTTCCCGAAAAATCCTTCTGATCTTTTCTTCCTCCCCGGGATTGGGGAAGGAGGCCTGAAGATGGGCTTTAAGGTTCCGTTCCGACTTGAGGAACCGGGTTCTGAGATCCCGGAGGTTCAGACTTGCAGCCATCTGTAACAACTCATCCGGGGTCAGGTGGCGGGTGTGGGAAGGGTCCCGCCGTTTCTCCACCCGGTCGAAGGCCTCCCGTTTTCCGGGAAGCACTGCGACATCGGCCACCAGGACCCTTCCCTCCCCCCTGGTGCAGACCCGGACCATTTCGGCGAATACCGCCCGGGGGTCAAGAAAATGGTGAAAGGTATAGCGGGTAATCACCAGGGAAAATGAGACCTCCGGGTAAGGCAGGGGCAGCACGTCGCCGACTTGCCAGGTAAGATTGGTTAGCTTCCTTTCCTGCTGTATCTGTTTAGCCCGGGCAATCATGGCCGGGGTGAGATCGATACCGGTGACGTGTTGGGCCCGGGCGGCGAAGGCGCAGGCCACCAGGCCGGGGCCGCAAGCCACGTCCAGGACGGTGTCAGCCAGGCCTACCCCGGACATCTGCAACAGCAGATCGAGGAAGGCCTCCTGGGAATGGGCCGGCTGTTGCGAGAAGGGTACCGCCTGCCGGGTGAACTGGTCGAGGATGGCAGCCTGATGCCCTGCTTTCTTGTCGTTCTCCATTGCCCTCACCGTCTTAACGAAATCAGCGGGCGGCCGCTGACTGCCGTAATCGCAGGTCATGAGCGACTGCTTAATAACCAAGAACCTAGTGGTCTGTCCCGCAATTGGTTATCCATTGAAAGGAGGCCTTCAGGTCGGCGGATTCGGGGCCGATGATTACTTTAATTTGATTTTCCGTTTTCCGTTTTCCGTTTGGTGAGTCGCCCGTCCCTGAGCGCCTCCTTATCGGGCCACGGAGGGCCGCCCCACCAGGCTAAAGCCGCAGTGCGCAGTGCCTAACCCCCCTTTGGAAAAGGTGGACCTAACCATGACAAATCCAGTGTTCCAGTCTTGATATTAGTTCCTGCTAATTGTGAAACAACACTAGTTGACCTTTCCCGAAACTTAATCGAAAGAAATTATTACGCCTGGCAAACAGGTTGTGTTAAATTATGGCACGGTTAATGTTAGTAATGGGAGTGGAAGCATGATCGAAAGATGGCAACACACTCGCATTTATTTCTCCTTACCCATGGAGTTCCAGGCCCAGCTCACGAATTCTGACGAATCCTGGAAAAGCCCGGCTGTTCTAAAAAATTTCAGTCGCGGTGGTCTCTACTTTGAGTGCGAAACCCTGCCTCAGGTAAAACCTGGAAGCGTAGCGGATTTCACCTTCAACACCATTCCCCCCAGTACAGTTTTATCAAAAGCCCTATCCGGGCTCAGGCGGTGGTTAAGCGCATCGAACCCCGGGTGGCGGGATCGGATAATTTCGGGGTGGCGGTGCAATTCCTCACCGGTCCGAAGTTCGGTTAAATTTGGCGAAAATCACCCATCCTCAGTAACCGCATGAAAAAAACGAGGTCGGCAAGCCAGCGTTGCCGACCTCGTCATGTTATCAGACCTCAGGGGGCCGGGGCCTGGCTGGCCTGCATCGGCGCTGACCCCAGTCCCAGCCGGTTAGATCAACCTCAAGTCGGCCCCGCTTTGCCGGCCGCGGTCCACCGCCGGCCCCCAAACCCAGCCCCGCCGCAGCTCTTCCGGGGCCAGGCAGGGCAAGTCTTCCGGGGGCAAGGTCGCGGGCCAGAACCATAAACGCCACCAGGGCCGGTGTACCTGGCGCCATCTTTTCGCCTGGCCCCGAGGCTGGGCCCGTTTAATGTCAATGATGTTGTTCATCAGCGTAATTTGCGGCTGCCCAAATCTTAACCGGCCTGCCGGATGAACCCAGACCTGGCAGCCTCCTCTTTACTTAATATTAAACACATTTAATAATATTTTTCCACCCCTAAATTTGGGGTTTAGGATTGGGGTTGGGGTTGGGGGCACAAGTGCAGCCGGCTCACCCTGGCGCCAGCCGCTTTACCTCCCCTTTTCCTCCGCGACCCCAAGGATTAAAATAGGATCATGCGCCTTATCGGCCACCTGGACATGGATGCCTTTTTCGCCGCAATTGAAGAGCGGGACTCCCCGGAGCTCAAAGGAAGGCCCCTGGTGGTGGGGGCCGACCCCGCCGGCGGCCAGGGCCGGGGGGTGGTCTCCACCGCCAACTACCCGGCCCGGCAATACGGCATCCACTCCGCCATGCCCATCTCCCGCGCCTGGAAGCTTTCGGAGGCGGCCCGGCGCCGGGGTTTGCCACCGGCAACCTTCGTCCGGGTGAACTACCGGAAGTATGCGGAAGCCTCCCAGCGAATCATGGAAATCTTGCGCCAGCATGCTCCGCTGGTGGAGGAGGCCAGCGTCGATGAGGCCTACTTCGACCTGGGTTTCGCCGGTTCTATTGTTGCCGCGGTGGCCATCTGCCGGAAAATCAAGGGGGAGATCCAGGCCCGGGAGCAGCTCACCGGCTCCATCGGCCTGGGCCCCAACAAACTGCTGGCCAAGATCGCCTCGGATTTTCGGAAGCCCGACGGCCTCACGGTGGTCGCGGCCGAGCAGGCGGAGGACTTTCTGGCCCCTTTGCCGGTGCGCAAGATCCCGGGCATCGGTCCCCAAAGCGAAAAGTTCCTGGCCGGCCTGGGGATCAAATCAGTCCGGGATTTGAAGCGCTTTTCGCCCCTGGAACTTAAGGAGATGTTCGGCAAGTGGGGCCCGGAACTCTACGAGCGCATTCGCGGCCGCCATGAAAGCCCCCTGGTGCTGGACTGGGAACCGAAATCGGTGGGGGAGCAGGAGACCTTCGCTCGGGACAACCTGGACCTGGCGTTCATCTTCACCCGCCTCTGGCTCATGTGCCGGGAGGTTTTCCAGCGGGTGCAGGCCGAGGGGTTTCACAGCTACCGCACCGTGGTGGTTACGGTGCGCTTTGCCGACTTCGCCACCCACTCCCGCTCCCATACCCTGGCCAACCCCTCGGAATCACCGCGCACCCTGCGGTTCGAGGCCATGAAACTGCTGATGCCCTTTCTGGATCGCCGGGCAAACCCCCAACGGAAAATGATCCGCCTCATTGGGGTCCGGGTGGAAAAGCTGGGGAAGTAGAAACAGGAAAATTCTTGGGGGGAGGGCCAGGGATACTTACAAAAAATCCCTGCCCTCCCCAACCCCCCTCCCAACCAGTAAGGCCGTTGACCCGCCTTAACTCGGTTAAATTAGTTGAACTTTTTATATAATCTCGGTAAGAGACAGTATATCAGGATAAATAGAGGGTGACGATGGGGAAAAAGTTGGAAGCGCTGCGGGGGAAGTTGCGAGAGATTTGGCCTTACCTCGCAGCAGTAGTCTTTCTATTAGTTGCCGGGGCGACGCTAATAGACTTGCCCGAGACGGCGGTGCCCAAAGCCACGTATTGGCTGGACACCAAGAGCATTTTCGGCATAAAAAATGAAGCCCGCAAAACCATAGCCTATATCATTGGCGGCCTTTTGGCGGTTATTGGAATAATTCTGACTTTCCGCCGCATCCGGGTGCTGGAGCGGCAGGTTCAAATTGCCCAAGAAGAACAAATTACTGAGCGCTTCACCCGGGCCATCGAGCAGTTGGGCAGTGATAAGGTGTCAATCCGCCTGGGTGGTATCTATGCCTTGGAGCGCATCGCCAACGACTCGGACAAAGACTACTGGCCCATCATGGAGACCCTCACCGCCTGCGTGCGGGAGCGGGCGCCATGGCGGGAGGCATCCCCTATTTCCCAGGAAAAAGTATACGGTGAAGACCCATACTCCACTGCAACGAAACCCGAAGTGACGCTACCGGTCTTACGAAGGAAGAACTCGAAATGTACGATCCCGTCATTGATGAAAAAACCCGATTGCCTGATTATTTGCAGGAGCCGGCGCCCAAGGGCAAGGAACCGGAGGGGAATGGCGAGGAATAATCCCAGGATTTTTCACCGGCCAGAGGCCGGTGCCACTAAAGCATTGTAAACAAGGGGCGACCCAACGGGTCGCCCCTACTTATGGGGGTTGGGGGATGGGGTTTAGGGAAGGGGGCAGGGGCCCTCGGCATCTGCCCCCTTCCCCAAGACCTTACCACCCCATGGTCAGGTGGTCATGGATGGAGTTGGAGGCCAGGCGGCCGGCGCCCATGGCCAAAATCACGGTAGCGGAGCCGGTGACGATGTCGCCGCCGGCCCAGACCCGGGGTTTCATGGTCTTGCCGGTCTTGGGGTCGGCGATGATATAGCCCCACTTATTCAGGGCCAGTCCCGGGGTGCCCTTGGTGAGCAGGGGGTTGGAGCCGGCGCCGATGGCGATCACCGCGGTATCGATCTCCACCATGAATTCGGAGCCGGGGATGGGTACCGGGCGCCGCCGTCCCGAGGCATCGGGCTCGCCCAGCTCCATTTTCAGGCATTCCACTCCGGTGAGCCGCCCATCCTGGCCGCCCAGAAACCGGAGCGGGTTGGCGAGCAGCAGGAACTCGACGCCCTCTTCCTCGGCATGGTGGATTTCCGCCGTACGGGCGGGCAATTCGGCCATGGAACGCCGGTAGATGATATAGGAGTGCTCCGCCCCCAGCCGCAGGGCGGTGCGGGCCGAGTCCATGGCGACGTTGCCGCCGCCGAAGGTGGCCACGTTCTTGCCCCGGACGATGGGAGTGTCGTAATTGGGGAAGTCGTAAGCCTTCATCAGGTTGGAGCGGGTCAGGTATTCGTTGGCCGA
>JBEKDQ010000044.1:0-12634 GCA_050014275.1 Desulfobaccales bacterium
GATTTCCGGTTGGGGACCGCGAGGTGGGTCATGGAATTGAAGCTGGTCAAGCTGATTATCCCCGAAGGGGCCAATATTATCCTGGGACAGAGCCACTTCATCAAAACCGTGGAGGACCTCTATGAGATCCTGGTGGGCGCCGTGCCGGGGGCCAAGTTCGGCCTGGCCTTTTGCGAATCTTCCGGAGAATGCCTCATCCGGGCCGAGGGCAACGAACCCACCCTGACCGCGGCGGCCACCAGAAACGCCGGCCTTCTGGCCGCAGGCCACACCTTTAACATCCTCCTGCAGGATGCCTTTCCCATCAACGTTCTCAACGCCGTCAAGATGTGCCCGGAAGTCTGCCGCATCTTTTGCGCCACCGCCAACCCGCTGGAGGTCATCCTGGCGGAAACCGCCCAGGGCCGGGGAATTCTGGGGGTGGTGGACGGCCTTTCCCCCAAGGGGTTGGAGGACGACGACGGCCGTGCCTGGCGCTATAAGATCTTGAGGGATTTCGGGTATAAGAAGTGAGCGTTGTTAATCAGGGGTAGCCCAGGACTCCCGGCATGACAGCCCGGGCCCCTGACGAAAAAGATGAAAAGTGAATACCGGGATTGCCAGTGAAAGCAGCCATTTTAGCGGCGGGGTGGGGGACCAGGCTTAGGCCGCTCACCGACTCAGTGCCCAAGACCCTGGTCCCCGTCCTGAACCGGCCCCTGTTGGGACTGTTACTGGCACGGCTGGAAGATGACGGCTTCTCGCAGGTGGCCGTGAATGCTCATCATCTGGCGGAGCAGGTGCAGCAGTTTCTGGCCCGGCCTTGGGGGTTTCACCTCAGCCTCAGCCGGGAGTCGGAGCTGTTGGGAACCGGGGGCGGCCTGCAAAGATTGGCGGAAATTTTGCGGGGTGGGCCGTTTCTGGCGGTCAATGGCGACATCCTCACCGACCTGGACCTGAAAACCGTTTACCACAGCCACCGGCAGGAGGCGGTGGCCACCCTGGTGTTGCATGACTGCCCCCCTTATAATAATGTTTGGGTGGCTGAGGGGTCGGTGGTCGGCGTGCCGGAGCCGCCGACCGGCGGCGCCGCCGGCCCCCCCCTGGCCTACACCGGGGTCCAGGTGGTAGGCCCGGGGATGCTGCGCTATCTTCCCGCCGGCAGACCGGGCAACCTGGTGGACGCCTGGCGGGCGGCGTTGGCCGCGGGTGAGAGGCTGGCGGCGCTGGTGATAGCCGGCCACTTTTGGCAGGACCTGGGCACCCCGGCTGCCTATCTCACGGCCCACCGCCGGCTCCTCCAAGGGGAAGCCTCCAAATTGGGCCGTTATTTCGGGCCCCTGGCCGATCCCTTCCTCGGGCCGGGCGTGGTTATCGAGGCGGGCGCCAAATTTGGCGCTGGCGTCTGTTTGGGATCCCAGGTTAGAATAGGAGCCGGCGCCGCCCTGCGGAACACAGTGGTCTGGGATTGGGTAACAATTGACCCGGGAGTGGCGCTGGAGGATTGCATCGTGGCCTCCGGGGTGCGGGTGAATCGCGGCGCCCGGGGGGAGGTGCTGGTTTGAAAGTCCCCCGGTTTCCCCTTTCTTGAGGGAGAACTACAGTTAAGGAGATGTTTCCTGATGATCACCCACATTGTCCTGTTTAAACTGGTGCATTCTAATGAGGAAACTAGGGAAATGGCCAAGACGGCCCTGGCCGGGCTTAAGGGGCAGATTCCACAATTACGCCATCTGGAGATAGGGGTCAACATAGTCCACACCGACCGCTCGTACGATTTGGCCCTGGTGGCCAGGTTCGACTCCCTGGAAGATTTGCAGAGCTACCAGAACCATCCGCTCCATGTAGAGGTGATCAAATATTTGCAAGAAAACCGCCGGTCCAGCGTTAGCGTGGATTATGAAACCCCCTGACCCCGGGAGAAAGGGAGTCCATAGAACGCCGCTGAACGCTGATGAAATATACAACCCATTGTGAATAACTTTTAAGCTGCGTCCATCGGCGTTCATCGGCGGTGGAAAAGACAACGATTAATTCATAAACCGCCGATGAACGCCGATAAACGCTGATAAAATCCACAAATAAAGGCAAGGTCTTTGCGTATGCTTGCTGGTAAACTTAAGCAAGCCCAAGACTGAAATCAGGCGCATTTGTGAATAACTTTTAAGCTGCGTCCATCGGCGTTCATCGGCAGTGGAAAAGACCACGATTAATCCCATGGCGGATATTCTTTGGACCCCCAGGTTGCAAGCCGCGGCGGCCGGCTTAGGCGCCTCCCTGCGGGGGGCCCAACCCCTGGCCGGGGACGGCTCCGACCGTCGCTTTTTCCGGCTGCTGGGCTCCCCCACTCTGATCCTCTTGCACCATCCCCAGCCACCGGGCCTGAAGTTAAATGAAAACGATTCCTACTTCCACCTGGGCCGGCACCTCGGGAGGCAAGGGGTGCCGGTGCCGGAGATTTATGAATACTGCCGGGAAGAGGGCTGGATGCTGCTGGAGGACCTGGGAGACATGCATCTGGCGGCGGCCGTCCCCCGGGAAAGGGGGGAAGAGCAGTTGGGGTACCGGTACCGGCAGGCCTTGGAGATCCTGGTGAACTTGCAGGTGCGCGGCAAGGAGGGCTTCGATCCGGCCTGGTGCTTCGATACCGCGGTGGTGCACCGGCCTTTCTTGTGGGAACGGGAATGCGGCTATTTCGTCCGGGCTTTTTTGCAAGGCTACGCGGGCCTGAAGCTGGAAATGAACGATCTGGCTCCGGACTTTGAGCGCCTCCTCACCCGGGCCCTCATTCCGACCCCCAACTTCTTCCTGCACCGGGACTTCCAGTCCCGCAACCTGATGATCAAGAACGGTCGTATCCGGGTCATCGATTTCCAGGGCGGGCGTCTCGGACCCCTGGGCTATGACCTGGCGGCCCTCCTCATTGACCCCTATGTGAACCTGAAGCCACTCTGGCAGGAAGAACTGCTGGCCGCTTATCTGGACCTGCTCCGGAAGCGGCTCCCAGCCCTTGACCGTCAGGCCTTCTGCGAGCAGTATTGGCACCTGGCCCTGTGCCGCAACTTGCAAATCCTGGGGGCCTTCGGATACCTCACCCGGGTGAGGCAAAAGGCCGGTTTCTCCCGCTACATTCCCACGGCCTTGGTCGGACTGCGCCGCCGATTGGCGGAACGCCCCGGCGAATTTCCCCTGTTGGAGCAGGCGATCGCTAAATTGGCCGAAGTGTAATGGTCAAGACTTGACCTGGCAACCTCTCCATGAAGGTTTAACACCAGGTCGCCGTCAAAAGCAGAAGAATCTTTTGTAGGGGCGCATCCCTGGGTGCGCCCGCCACAGGGCGGACACTCGGGCCCGCCCCTACACCAAAAGAACCGTTGACGGCAACCCTCAGCATGACAGGTGAAGGGACTTTCGCGGAGGTCTCAAGACATATTCTATTCTTGTTTTTTGCCATCTTTTAAAAAATGGATTCCGGAATCCCCCCACCAAAGCCCCAGGCGCTATCCAGGTCATATCGATAACATATTGGTTTTAATAAGTTCAGGAAAATGGCAAGTGGTCAGCTTCCTTGCTTAGCTCAATGGGTGGCGTCCGGCATAAAGGTGGCGTTAACCTGAACCAGGCTCTTGTGCGGAACCTGGGAAACTGTCGTCCCGATGTGAAGGGAGAAACTCAAGTGGAGGACCCATGAGAGTGAGAGTACCGAAGCGGGGCACAGGGCGGAACAACCCGTAGTAGCGAGGAAGTCCCGTAATGGGGATGGAGCGAAGGGGTTGTATCGATCCGCTTTATTGGATGGTCAACCAGGAAGGGGAGGAGCCATTGTATAATGCAAGGCCATTGTGGCTGGTCGATAGGAGCCGGATGAGTCGAGAGGCTCACGTCCAGATCTGTGAGGGCGTGGGGGTGAGATTCCCCCACACTACTTGATACTCTTGTTGGAAATTACCCGCCTAAATGCAAAATCCATGAATTTTTATACTCTGGGTTTTATTCCGGCGTGACCTTCTTGCCACAGGACACCGGGGCAAACTCGCCCCTAGATATAGCAGGTGCATATGGTGAGGTCGTCTTTGTAGGCCGCTTTCACATCCTGGCGGCAGTTGTTAAGTACTAATTCTTTGTAATTTCTTGAATATTCAGAAGATAGCTTATCCCTGGTTCTTTGGCAATATTTATCGAGCTGACATTGTTAACAATATCTCCCTCATCGCCATATATTTTTTCCATCGCCCTAAATAGATTATCAGGTGTTGGAGCAGCATATATTTTGGCTACAAATGGTATCCAACTAATTAATTTCCCGAATAATTTCACCCATAATTTATCTTTTTCTATTTCTATCTTTCTTCTTATTTCATAGATAGCAGGTTCAACTTGGCTCTTAGCAATAAATTGTGCCTCACCTATTATTTCATCAATATTAGTAGAATTATTAATAGCTTGCTTTAATTGAGAAGAAAGCTTTTGCATTGTCATCCTGAAAGGGACTAATTGATCTTTAAGTTTTTCTCTGGCAATTAATATTTCTTCTGCATTTAATACATTGCAGATAGGGATTGCTATCTTTATACATTCATTTGCAAGTATTGATGTTAAATTTATAACGCTTAGAAACTTCGCTGAAAAGATAGGAACTGGTATTTCTGGATTGTCACTAATTAGTACCCAATTGTTTTTCTCTGCTAAATTAAGTGATGTCGCTGCAGTTCGTAAAATTACTTCATCTTTAATTCGTGTTATTTTATCTATCATATTCTTCAGTTTTTCGATCTCAGGAATCTTCGCAAAAAAGAAATCTATTAACTCTTGTTGAGTTATTTTACCAATTAAAAGTTTATTAGTAAATTCATTTATTGCTGTATTCAAAAGATGAGGATGATAATAAAGAACCTCATCTAATAATGATTTATTGTTCAATGCAAATTGATAAAAATCTATTGCTCTCTTTATATCTTCTTCTCCCGGCTGACCAAATGTGCCTATCTTAATTTCATCTGGCAATGCTTTTAAATAACTGGTTGGATTTTCAGCAACATCTGAAATAGTTATAAGATGGATTTCATCATAGAACAAGCATAATGTAGTTAACGAATATGGGTTACTGATGATTGTATCTGGATAATAAATTCCAATGTATTTATTCTCGTCCATTGCTCGCCTTATTATTTATATATTAGCTTTATATATATGAGAAAAATAATGTTAATTGATAACAATAATTAACTTAATCAAGTTATATCAAAGTATTTTGCCTCTCTATTATTAAATGCAGGCATTGTTCCCTCTAGAATATCCACAATAGCCTTGTTAATAGTAGGGTTTTCGATAGCCCCAGAAAAATAATTCATTTTATAGTTGCCTTTTTTATCTAAATTAGCACAAATAACCTGTTCTGCATCACATACTACAGCAAGATTCGGATTATGAGTCACAATCATAATCTGTCTACGATTCTTAGCATCTTTCATGCATGGAACAAGTAGTTCATAAACTGTCTGGTTATCAAGATTTTCCTCTGGCTGGTCGATAACTAGTGGAATGTCATCTTTATCCAATAGTAGATAGAAAATGAGCAAGAGCGCTCCGCGTTCCCCAGGTGACAACTGATGTAGCTCTTTGTCCTCCATTCTCAATGCATATCGTGGCTTAAGGTAATCCATTGAAAAAATCATATTGTAAAGGTCGAATGCGCTTTTATTCTTTCGTAGTTGGTCAACCAAACGCATTGGTTTAGATTCTAGTCTCTTGTCATTCTCAAGAGAGTTGGTAATCTCTAACAAGAAAGCTTCTATTCCCATCCCGGAATTGAAGTCATGCTTTTGGAGAATATCCTTAAGCATTTTGTATCCCTCGTCGATTCCACAAAATGTTCCGCTAACGCGCCGGTCAATTATTTCAAAGAAACCTTCTTCAAAGCCAGTATCAACGATTTCGACCTCGAAATTTAGTTGGAATTTATCTTTGGCAAGCGGACGCCTTTCAATGAATTGGTGCACCGGAGCGTAAAGTTCACGATAAGAACCAGCCAAATGTTTAATCACTCCGTGGATTTCTTTTGACTTGGCCAAACGAAGTGTTCGGGCTTTTACCAGCTTCCCTGGTATGGCTGCGAGGTTTTCTAACTGTTTCTCATGGAACTTTATTGTGTCTTGGATATTCTCGTTGCCTAATATTTCATTTTTATTCTTTTCCCATGCTTCCAGTGACGAAATGTAACTCTGATACTTTTTATTTGGTTCATCAAGTCTCTCTTGTAATTTCTCAATTTGCTTTTCTGTCTCTAGTTTTTTAAGATAAAAGTTATCAGTTTCGCCAGGATCGAGCTTGCTTTCAGATACAGCCTTCTTTTCAGAAAATGCCCCTCGTTTTTCTATTATAGGCTGCTTCTGAATTGATATTGTAAGAATATCACTGGCTAATAGCCCTATGGCTTGCAAATCAGTTATACTTTCCTCCAAGAATGCTTTCACCTGGTGCTCAAGGTTTTCAAGCCTAGCGAGCAGCCTATCTGCGATCGAAATCAACTGTGCCTGTTCGGCAACTTCCTCTTGCGTGAGGGTTATCTTTTCATTATACTTTACCAATTGGTTCTTAGCAGCTTCTATAGTGATGGTAACGTTTGCTATAATATTTTGTGTTTCTGGGCTATTTTCGGGTTTTATGACTTCTTCGGGTTTTGATTGCTCAAGGGACTTGAGTTCTTTCTGTTTTTGGGCAAGAAGATTTTCGATTGTTAGACGATACTCTGGTTGGTTTTTCTCTTCTAAAGCTACAATCTGCTCATTTATTTGAGATAGTTCCTGCTTAAGGATTTGGATTTTCGCATTCGCTTCTGAAGTCTTGTAAGTTATCAAATCATCAAGAGTTGCCTTCCCGAGTCGATCGGCGGGTTCAACGTGCGAAAAGATGACCTTCTTTAGCTCATGGTCAAAATCAGATTCCTCTACGTTACCCAATTGAGTGCAGATCTTCTCTAGAAAGTTTTGGGGGATATATTTTACTAGTTCCGGCTGATGTTCATCAACTTGTTCTTCTAATCCCTTGGTGATAGACTCGCCACTTTCCCAAGTCAGCGTTGCGGTGAAGGATTTGGCTTTGTTGTCCCTTGCTTGTTTGAAGTTTTTTGAGGACAGAAACGTGAAATCCTGGTACTGCTTGCTGTTGCATAAGAGGCCAATGGTATCTGTAAGAGCGCTCTTTCCTTTTCCCTTATTTCCTATAATCGCCATGAGATCGTTATTAATTGGGATTTTGTTATCAAACCAGGTTTCAGTGAGTGTAGCATAAAGCTTCCGTTCAATCTGAATGAATTTGATATATTTTGTTCTATTGCTCTTAACCAATAAAAGCTTAGGAGGTACATCCCCCACAAAAATCCTTTCTTTTGGCTCATGTATAACCTGCAACAAGCCCTCGAAAGTAGTATCTGCCTTGATCCATGTGAAGCACTTCCCAATCTTATCCTTATCTGTGGCGTCTCTGAATGAATGCGCGTCGCTACAGTCAAGAAGTAGATCGTTGACGCCCTCTTCAGAAAGTTTTTTCTTCGCTGCTGACCAATGCTCAATTGAATCAGCAGAAATGAAAACTATTTGTGCTCCATTAATTATAGTTTTCTTCTCAGCAATTGATTGATCGTTCCATTTGATGTCAGCCCATTCAGTCTTCCCTACTGCGGTTAAGAATTTGTCTCGGAAATAATATGATTGGAGAGCATTTTGTATACTATCAAGACTGATGCAGAGATTATTGAATCCCTCGATCAGAGGAGAACCAAACCTCACTCGCTCCGCTGGTGGAACGGTTTCAATTATCAATTTTCCCAGGTCTTCAAGACTTTGTTTTGTCGGAAGGGCGGCCCACTTTGCACTCTCCCTTAGATGCTCGTACTGGGGGGAAAGAACGTACTTGCTGGGTAGGGCATTTAGAAACTGTTGTTCGATTAAATCTGGACCGAGATCGGGTGAGAATATAATGTGATAATTGACACGACTTAAATGGCCTGCAGTACCACCAAATTTATCAAGTCGTAATTCAATTACAGGTAAAAACAACTCGATATTAGCCAGTCGTCCCTTCGCCTTTTCAGTCAATATGTGCTTATATCCATCGAGGAAAATATAGTCATTAATCCCAATAACCTTGAACTCTGGTGGCAGCTGCTCAAGCTCCCTAATAAATCTTTCCCAAGGATCTATCCCGGAATAATTATTAAAAAGAGATTCCGGGGTATGGACATGCAGATCCCACTTTCTCCATAGCGAACCTCTTGGCTCATTCATAAATCGGTTTCTCCAATAGCGCTTTAAGAGTATAACTTACCAAAAGATATTTTGCCTGATTTCAGCTTAAGCTAGTTTGATTTTAAAATTCAAGTATTTTTTAGGTTGAATATTCAAATTTCAATAGCGAAAAATGAAGATTGCTCGCTAATGGAAAAAGCTCAAACCATAAATTGGAGATAGCTGCTAAGTATACGCTGCCCAAATCAAAATTATCCATATTCGATACAGTAATCATAGTTGTATCCTGGACCCTGGGAGCATGTTAAATTTTGTCTTCCAGGTCGAATTTAATCTGATTTGGTTTGATGATGTCATTTCTATCTTTAAGGCTGAGGTTCATCAAAAATCGTAGTTAAACAGCAGATCACCGCCGGTGTTGCGCAGGCCCATGGTGGAATCCGCGCTCAGGTATTTGTTTAGCTTGTATTCCAGCCGCATCTGTTCGGTGTTGTCCCGGTAGAGGGGATTGTTTTTGTGTTCAAAGGTGACGCTGAGCTGCTGGGTCAAGGGCTTGTTCACCCCCACCGTTTGTTCCCCGCAGCGCATGTTGAGGTCACATATCAGAGGAGCATTTTCCCCAAAAATCTCTTTGAGCTTCTGGGTGGTGACCCCGCCAAAGGCCCCCAGGGCCTGCTGGCCCACGGTGTTGTACTCCTCCCGGCTCAGGGCCGCGGCCGGGCGTCCGTAAACCAGGTAAGAGAGGACATCCGCGGGAGGCAGCCCCGGGTTGCTGGAAAACTGCAGTGACGGTTTGTTGGCGGGGCCCGAGACATCCAGCATCAAGGTGACCTCGCCCATCTCGCTGGTGGCGCGGCCTGCCAGGATCCCGGGCGCCCCGGGTTTGCCGGAAAGGGTCATGGTCCCCTCGGCCACCTTAAAGGCATGCCCCTGGATGTCAATGCTGCCTTTTATAGCCCGCAGCACCCCCGCCACCTCCAGTTCCTCCTGTCCCGACGCCTTGCTGACTCTAAGACTGCCTGCCAGGTCCACCTGGAGATCCTTATTTTTCACCCATACCTCTCCCGCGGGTTGCAGAGTGAAGTCAACCTGCATATTTCTCCAAAACGCCAGGGTGCGGTTAGCTTGGGCCTCGAGCTTCGGCGGGGATGGTTGCACCAGGCGGATATCGGGATTGGGACCGGTCTGGAAAAAGCTGGTGGCAAAGGTGGCCTCGGGGACCAGGATCTGACCGGTAAGGCGGGCGTTGTTAAAGGGACCGCTGAGGGTCAGGGCGCCGTTGACTTTCGCCTGGGAACCCTCCCGGCGGAGGGCCAGAAAATTAAGTAACTGGCATCGCATTTCCAGGTGACCCGGGGTAAATCCCTGCAGGGTGAGATCCCCGCTGAGGCGAAAGGTGCCGCCGCTTTCCAGAAGGACCTCCGGGATGGTGATTTTGCTCCCCTGGAGCTGGGCAGCGCCAGGCAGCAGCCGGTAAGGCAGGCCGGCAAGGCGGAGTTTGATCGACCCTGCCCCCCAGCGCACCTGGCCGGAAACCTGGGGGTGGTGGGGGTTGCCCTGCACCTGGGCCATGATGTTAAGTTCACCCTCAGCGGCCTGCACCTGGCGGTTAATGGCGGTGAGCATCGCCAGGTTGGTCTTTTCCCCCTTCACCGTGAGGAACAGGTTTTGCTCCCCCAAAGAGCAGTGCAGGGGGCTGAGGGAGAGGTGCAAAGGAATCTGCCCGCCCCAAACCAGCCGGGCTCCCTCGGTCTTTTCCTCCAAGCCGCCATTCAGATATAGCAGGCCGGCCCGGTAATCGAAGGTGGTCTGCAAAGATTGAAAGGCGAATTCCCCCACCTGCCCCGGGCCCCAGTTGACCTTCCCCTGGATCAGGGGGGCTCCGGGCTCCCCGCCGAAGGAGACCTGGCCGTCGATTTTCCCTTGCAAGGGAGGCCCCTTCATACTGAGGAGCCTGGCGGGGAAATGCCGCAGGTTCACCAAGCCGGTCAGCCGCGTCCCTTGAGCCTCCAGCCTTGCGGTAAGCTCCCCGTCGTTGATTTTGAAGGCGGCCGCAGCCAGTTGCAGCCCCGGAAAGAGCCGCAACTGTAGCGGGCTGGTGTTAGAGATGGTGTATTCGGGGGAGCTGAACCAAAGTCTTTGCAGCACCAGGGAAACGGGGCGGGTGCGCAAGTCGGCGGCGCCCAAAACTTCCGCCTTGGCCGCTCCGGGGGCGCCGGCGGTGAAGTTGAACCGCCAAAGGTTGGCCTCCCCGCGGGCGGAAAAGTTGGCCTGGGAGAAGACCGCCGCCGGGGTGCTCAGGTCAGTTCCCCGGAGTTCCAGGTCCCCCGTAGCGATGGGCCAGCCGGCGCCGCTGGCCTTGAAGCTGAAGGTTTTCAGGGAAAACTCTCCCAAGGCCAGGCTGCTGCCGCGGCCTTGCAGGGAGAAATGGGGGTCCTGCAGGGTGCCGCTGAGGGCGCCGGCCAATTCCAGGGGCCCTCCAACTGCCACCGGCAGGTAAGGACGGGTAGCCCCGGGGGCCAGGCTCCCCTTGAACTGGTAGGCGAGCCGGTCCCCTTCCTGGGAGCCGGAGAACTGGGCGGCCAGCGGCCCCAGACGTAAAGAGGCCTGGGTAATCTCCAGCCGCGGCTGCTGCCAGATGAGCCTGACCCGCAAATCCTCCAGGGGCTCGGAGCCCAAACGCCCGCGGGCCTCCAGGTCGCCGGCCAGCTTGAGGCCGGCCAGGGCTTGCCCCTCGGTCCAGTGGAAGGCGCCGCTGAACTTGCCGTTGAGGGCAGTCTCCCCAGCCCTTTCCAGACCCAGGCGGGCCGGTTGTAAATTCTCAGCCTGGATTTGCAGGTTGCCTTTAAGATCGGCGAGCAACGGGCCGTCGGCGGCCAGCGCCAGCTTGCCGAAATTCCCCCGGACCAGCCCCTTCAGGTTCTGCTCCCGGGGGTTGCCGGCCAGGCTGATTTGCAACTGCTCTACGCTGATCCCATGACCCCGGAAGGCAGAGAGGTCCAGGGTCCCTTCCATCTGCGCCGGGGGCCAGGAAGGACCGCGGCCTTTGAGGGCCAGCCCGGCGGCGATGGGGGAGAGGTCTTTGAGCTTTTCAGCCCACTGCCGGCTGAATGGTAAAAGCATCGCGGCCCCTAGCCCCCCCAGTTTGGCATCCAGGTCATAGGACCACTCCCCGGCCTCCAGGCTAAGGTCGGCTTTCAGATCAAAGGAAGCCTGCTGCACCTGGCCGACGCCGGTCAATTGATACCTGGTCAGGCCCAGGAGGGCGAGGCGGAAGTTTCCCTTGATTTCCCAGTCTTTGGGCCATCCGGGCCGGAGCAGTTGCAGCAACGCCCCGGAACCGGGACCGAGATCAAAGGAGAACAGGCCTTCGTGCCGGGGGCCCAGGACGCCTTCCCTCAAGCTGGCCAGTGACTGGCCCCCGCGAAGGACCTCCATGGAGTCGATGACCAACTGATCATGGGCGTAGGTGAAGCCCCCCCGGAGGGCGAAGCGGCCCAGGGGGGTGGCGGCGGCCAGGTCCAACCGGCGCACCCGGAACTCCTGTTCGGGCCTCTTGGGGTGAAGCACGGTAAGGCCCAGGCTCAGGTCCAGGTCCTCAAAACGCTGGCTGACGCCGGACCGGATCACCACCACCTGGCCGTGCTCCAGCAGAATTGCAGGGAATTCCAGGGACTGGAAAGGCGGTGGCGGACGCTTCTTCAAGATAGAGGCTAGCTCCCAACTGCCCCCGCGGTCCTGCCGCAGGGTGAGCCGGGGTTGGTGAATAATCAGGCTGCCGATCACCGGTTGCAACCGAAGAAAGGACCAGAGGGAGAAGCGCATCTCCACCTGGGGGGTGTGGAGGATCTCACCTTGGGGGCCGGTAAGGGTCACCTCGGTGAAGGTGAAGCCGGTAAGGGCGTGGCCCTGCACCCCCGCCACCTGGAGTTGGCCGTTGAGGCGATCCTGAGCCAGGTTCACAAATTCCCAGCCGCCCCAACGCCAGAAGGCCTGGGACTTGAGGACCCCCCAGCCGGCCACACCCAGGAGCAGGATGACCGACAGGCCGATAAGCAAGACCCGCCGCATGTATAATTATACCATAGTTATTTTGTCTTGGGTGTCCACCTGCGGCGTCTGCCGCTAGTATCGCGTCTCGGGAATATCTTTAATATCTCTTGGCCCCAACTCCCACTCCCAGCCGGTGTCGCCCCCTCAAGGGGGAGGGAATAAAGCGGGCTCATTTATTAAGGAAGGTCTTCCGGAAACACTATGCTAGTGGTCTGTGCCGCAATTGATAATCCATTGAAACGGTTCATGGCCTGGCGGCCACACCAAAGCGATGAAAATGCTTACCAAAAAAGAGAACCACGGTTATCCTCTGGGAATGCCGGCCACGGCAATCTCGCTCAGGAGGATAAACATGG
>JBEKDQ010000045.1:0-12552 GCA_050014275.1 Desulfobaccales bacterium
GCTCAAAATTAAGCGGTCCAATATTCGCGAGCCGGTGAGTGGTGAGGATTATGCCGCCTTGGTTGCGGCACAGAGCCGGGCGCTGGCCAATCTCAGCCAGGAGATTGCCGAGGTGATTCAAGGAGCTAAGAAGAACTGACCGGATCAGCGGTTTGGGCGATCTGGTTTGGCTGGGGGTAGTCCAGTTCTCTTCTTGTGGATTGCTTCATAATTAGCTGCACTGCACATAATATCAGGACTGAAACGCTGGATTTGGCATAGTTAAGTCCTCCTTTGAAAAAGGGGGATTTATGAGGGTTTCAAGAGTTATATTAAATCCCCCCTACCCACCCAATCCTGTTATTCAAATCATCTCGACAATTTTAACCCTCAAGCGCTAAGTTCCCGAGTTGACAAGATACCAAAACAAGAAAAGATCAGGGTTTAAGGGGAATTAGTCTTAAACTGAGATTATGCGGCAGCCTGAGCTTCATTCGTGGAGGTTCCTATCCACAGCTTCAATGCCATTGCGACAATTCCAGGGTAATGCCCTCTGGGCCAGAAAGGTAAATAAGCTTTCGGTTATGGAAGTCTATGATTTAGTTACGAAACTTGACGCCATTGGCTGTGAGTCTTTCCACTTCTGCTTCAATATCTTCCACGACGAAGCAGACATGATTGTATCCCAGTTTATTGAGCTTGGTGATTTGCGGATCGAGGAGGGGATCGGGTTTACGGTATTTTAGGAGTTGCACTTCCAGGCGCTGGGGAGAGTCGGTGAGCACCAGCGTGATATGTTTTGCCTCTATGCCATCGATACCCATGTAGCGCGAAAAGACTTCGCCTGAGATCACGACATTTAGGTCTTCTTGAAACCCCAAAAGTCCAAAGAAATGCTTGGCCGCTTCGAGGTCCAGAACGACAAAAGGAACATGGTCAAATCTTTTGATCATTTTCCCCGAGCCTCCTTGTCTAAAATTATGCGGCAGGCTTGTCACCGCAGCCAAAACCTTTTATGCCAAGGTTAATTTGTTGATATTTCCATCTGATATCAAAACATGAGAGATCAAGGTTTAAAACCCTGGACCATCTTAGAATTGATCCGCCTTATCATATGCTTTACGCTTGCGCCAGAGGGTGGAGGGATCGATACCCAGAATCTGGGCGGCCTCTTCAAGGGTTGAAGTGCGGGCCATGATCCGGAGAATATGCTCCCGCTCGATCCGCCCCAGGGTATAATCACCGCCCAGCATCGGCACATCCGATAGGCGCCCGGCCAGGCTGTCGAGCAAGTCCCGGATTTGCGCCAGGGTTAATGGTTTGGGCAGATAATCCCTGGCCCCGCGATTGATGGCCTCCACCGCGGTCTCCAGGTTGGCATAGGCGGTAATTATTACTATATAGAGATGGGGACTGAGGGACAGGAGTTTGGGAATCAGGTCCAGGCCGCTCATTTCCTTAAGGCGCAGGTCCAGGAAGGCCAGATCAAAGGGCTGGCGCTCCAGGGCCGCCAAGGCCTCGGAGGCGGTGGCTATTGCCGTGACCCGGCAGCCCATGGCCTCCAGACAGGCTGATAGGATGATCCGGGTGTTCTTTTCATCATCAACCACCAGGACCCGAAAGGGAGAAACCTTGGATAACTCAAGAGAGGCCATGCTATTCATATCCCAACCCCTCCAGTCTTCCTGCGCCGGGGCGCCCAACTCCGGCGCAGGAAGCTAAAGGCTGTCAACTCCCAGGTGATTCGTTAGTAAGCAAATCCAGGTTAAGGCCAGGCACTTGACCCTGGACTAGCCCTCTCATCGTCCTGGGTTTAGGACGATGGGGCTCCATATTGCTTATGCAGTTCGAGATTTACTTCCAGCACGTTCACGAACTTCTCGCCCGCCAGCCCTCCCCAAGGCGCCGAGGCATTTTTCTGCAAGATCTGTTCGATCTCCTTCCGCACTTCTTCCGGCTGGCGTTTTAGGTTGGCGGCCCATTTGGAGGCCACCCGCTCGAGCTGAAACTCTGCGTTCTGCAGCGTGATATGCGGATCGAGCCCGGACGCGGAAGCGGTGACCAGGTCGCCGGGGACGTCCTGGAGGTCGACATCCGGATGATCCTCCCTCCACATCAAGAAGAAAATCGACTGAATATCCGAACCTTCCTTGACCGGTTCCATCACCTTTTCCTCCTTGCCGTCAGGTCCCTTGTGGGTGACGGCTGCGGGGAATTTGCCGGGATGAGCCTCGGAAAAGTCCTTGAAGAACACCATGGCCAGGTCTTCTGGCTTGGGCTTCGGATTGTCGGGGTTGTCCTTGATAAATTGAGCCACCACCTCGGGATGCGTCTTGGCCCAATTCTCCACGTAGGCGGAGTTCATCGGGTCCGCCTTGACCCAGGCCTGGGCCAGGGAGTTGTGCTGGTCTGCCCATTGGGCCACCAGGTGCGGGTTGCCCTGGTACTTATCCTGCTGGAACCATTTTTCCACATCTCGCGCCACCGACTGTCCGTTCTTGGGGCCGCCGCGATAGTTCACCAGGGGACCCAGGGTGCGGGCCACCCGGTCACGCAGCCCATAATTGGAGGCCGCCAGGCTCGATGAAGCCGAGGCCGAGGCGTCGTAGGACGCAGCCGAAGGGCGAGGCTGAAAGTATTCGTCCTTGGTAAACGGCTGGGCAATAAGCCTCGAGCCCACCGGTTTGCCGTCGGGACCTGCCACCATGCTGCCGTTGGCCTGGAAGGGAAAGAAGACCTGTCCCACCACCAATAAGGCCAACGGGTAAAGGACGCAGACGATAAGCACCGAGACGCACAATAACAAGATGCTCTTGGAAAGATATTGCCGCATGTTTATGCCTCCCTGGGTAGCTGCAGCGTCAGCTAACCATATGCAAATTCACCATGATCACATCGATCAGTTTGATGCCGATGAAGGGCAGAACCACTCCCCCCAATCCCCAAATCAGCAGGTTCCGGCGCAACAAGGCATCGGCGCCCAAAGCCCGGTAGCGGACTCCTTTAAGCGCCACCGGGATGAGCGCCGGAATGATAATGGCATTGAAGATCACCGCCGACAGGATGGCCGAAACCGGCGAATGCAAGTGCATGATGTCGACTATCTTCAGCCACGGTAAAGTGCCTGCAAACAGCGCCGGTATAATGGCGAAGTATTTCGCCACGTCGTTGGCAATCGAGAAGGTGGTCAGTGACCCCCGGGTTATCAAGAGCTGCTTGCCGATTTCCACCACTTCGATCAATTTGGTGGGGTCGCTGTCCAGATCCACCATGTTAGCCGCTTCCTTGGCCGCCTGGGTGCCGGCGTTCATGGCCAGGGCCACGTCGGCCTGGGCCAGAGCCGGGGCGTCATTAGTGCCGTCCCCCATCATGGCCACCAATTTCCCTTCGGCCTGCGCCTGCTTAATATAGGCAAGCTTGGTCTCCGGAGTGGCCTGGGCGAGAAAGTCATCCACGCCCGCCTTTTCGGCAATGGTCTTGGCCGTCAAGGGGTTATCCCCGGTGATCATTACGGTTCGCAGCCCCATCTTTCTCAGCCGCTCGAAACGCTGAGCCATGTGGGGTTTCAAAATATCCTCCAGCACCACCACGCCCGCGATCCGGGCGTCTTCGGCGACGGCCAGCGGGGTCGCGCCCTTGGAGGCGACGTTATCCACGAAGCCGCTAAGCTCATCCGGGATACTGCCCTGGTTGGCCTGGACGAATTCAATAATGGCGTCCGGGGCTCCTTTGCGGATGCGCTTGCCGTCGGGAAGATCAACGCCGCTCATGCGCGTTTGGGCGCTAAACGGTACAAACTTTGCCTCCGGCGGCACTATGATTGGAGTTTTGGTTCCCTCTTCGAATAACTCCAAGATACTCTTCCCCTCGGGCGTCGGATCCGCCTCGGATGCCAGGGCGGCCAGTTGCCCTACCTCGGCAACCGAATATTTGCCGACGGGAATGAACCTGGTGGCATGGCGGTTACCAATGGTGATCGTGCCGGTCTTATCCAGCATTACCACGTCGATGTCGCCGGCCAACTCCACCGCCTTGCCGCTCTTGGCGAGAATGTTGGCCTGGAGGGCGCGATCCATGCCGGCGATGCCGATGGCGGCCAGCAAGGCGCCGATGGTGGTGGGAATGAGGCAGACCAGCAGCGCAATAAGGGTCGGCACATCGGTGCCAAGACTGCGCAAGGGTTCTTTGAGGCCCAGATAGCCCATCATGTATTGCTCGGCGTTCCAGGCCATGGCCCACAGAGGAATCACCACGATCAGGAAGACCAGGGTAAAGGCGGAGAGCAGCAGGGTCAGGGCGATCTCATTGGGAGACCGCTGCCGGATGGCGCCCTCCACCAAACCGATCATCCGGTCCAGGAACGAGGCGCCGGCGCCCTGGGTGATCTCAACTACAATCCGGTCGGAGAGCACCACGGTGCCCCCGGTCACCCCGGAGCGGTCGGTCCCGGCGGCGCGAATGACCGGCGCCGACTCGCCCGTGATTGCCGATTCATCCACGGAAGCCATGCCTTCGATGACCTCCCCGTCTCCGGGAATCGTCTGTCCCGCCTCCACCACCACCAGATCACCCTGTTTTAGGGTCGACGACGGGACCTCCTCAATGGCCTTCGCTTTATTGAGACGATAGGCCACGGTTTCGTGACGGGCCCGCCGGAGCGAGTCGGCCTGGGCCTTACCCCGGGCCTCGGCCAGGGCCGTGGCGAAGTTGGCGAACAACACGGTCAAGAAGAGCCAGGCGTCCACCCAGATGAAATAGCTGATGGGCACCTCGCTCACCGCTTTGCCCAGCGCCCCCTTGAGTAGGTACAACAGGGTCAGGATGGCGCCGACTTCGACCACGAACATCACGGGATTTTTCCATTGAATGTCAGGCCGCAACATGATGAAGGCTTGCTTTAAGGCCGCGAGCGCGGTTTCCTTCTCCAGCAGTCCTTGGGGTTTCACCCGGCGCAGCGATCCTGGCATCGTTGCAGCAATATCGGCTGCAGGTGGTACATTTTTAGGCTGAAAATTCATTTCGATATCTCTCCATCTGAGGTCTCATCAGGTGAGCCTCAAGGTTGCTCGAAGTTCAGCCCCCGAAGGGGATCGGACCAAAGTGCTCCGCCATCGGACCCAGGACGGCCACCGGCAGGAAGAGCAGGGCGCCGATGATAACTATCGTCCCGAACAAGAGGATGCCAAAGGTGAGGCTGTCATCCCGCAGGGTTCCCAGGCCAAAAGGGCTCGATTTCTTCTCTCCGAGATACGCCGCCATGGCGATGGGCGCCACAATCGGCAGATAGCGGCTGAAGACCATCACCAGGCCGGCGGCGATATTCCAGGGGATGGCGGTGGGCGCCGGAGTCGGATTACTGACCAAACCGTAAACCACCCCCAAGCCATCGAAGGCCGAGCCGTTATTGGCCGAGGCCGAGGAGAACTGATAGAGCATTTGGGAAAAACCATGCGCCCCCGGATTGCTGGCGGCCAGGAGTCCCCAACTGGTCGCCGCGAAGAGCCCGGTGGGCATGAGAATCATGAACGGATGCACCAGCAGGGCGATCACTGCCAGCTTCACTTCCCGGGCCCCTATTTTTTTGCCCAGATACTCGGGGGTTCGCCCCACCATCATCCCGGCTACGAAAATCCCGATAATGATGTACAGCAGCATGTTGATCATGCCCACGCCCTTGCCGCCGAAGATACAGTTCACCCACATGCCCCACATGGGCGCCAGGGCGGCCATGGGGTTGAGGCTGTCTTCCTCGGCGTTCACCGCGCCGCAGGTCACGTCTGTGGTCACCGCGTCAAAAGTGGCCCCCGCCGAGGTTCCGAAGCGTAGTTCTTTGCCCTCGAGATTGCCCAGGTGCTGGTCCACCGGCAGACCCGCAACGGCCGGCAGGATTACCGCCCGCTTCCCGCCCGGCGCCGTGGCGCTGGGAACTTCAAAGGTTCGGGCCTGGGGATGCGCGGTAAATCCCGGGTTAGGTTGCAGCGTGTCATAGCAGACCGACCAGACGACGGTGCCGGCCATCAATATCAGCATAACCGAAAAAATGACGTAAGCATGGCGCATGCGACCGAGCATATGGCCGTACATCAGCACCAGGCCAAACGGGAAGATCATCATGGCCAGGGTGTTGAAGAAGTTCGTCAAGCCGGTGGGATTTTCAAAAGGGTGCGCCGAGTTCATCCCGTAAAAGCCGCCCCCATTGGTCCCGAGCATCTTCATGGACTCAAAGGCCGCCACCGGGCCCACCACGATGGTCTGCGGCTTCGCCTCGCCCTTGTCCGTGGTTCCCATGGCCGCAGGTTCGAGGGTCGAAACCTGATAAGAGCTTTTTAAGGTCATCGGACTGCCTTGCACCAGAAACACGAGGGCTACGGTAAAGGCGACGGGCACAAACATGTAAACCAACACCCGCCACATGTCCAGGAAATAATTGCCCACCGTGGAATCGCCGCGCAAAGCCCGGATCACCGCGCATAGGCCGCTTAAGCCGACGGCCGCCGACAAGAAGAGATTGGCGATGGCAAAGAAGATCTGGCTAAAGTTCGATAAAACCACCTCCCCGGCATAGTGCTGGAGGTCCGTGTTGGTCATGAAAGAGGTCACGGCTTGAAAGATGGTGCTGGGGAAAATCATCCCCTTGCCATCCGGATTGAGCGGCATCCAGGGCTGGAGCGTCAGCACCAGATAGCCGAAGACGAACAGCACCGTGTTGAAAATGAGCAGGGAGGCGGCATACTGCTTCCAGTTCTGGGGGCCGCTATCCAGGCGTTTTTCGAACCAGCCCAGGATCGGGAGGGGCCGGTATTTCCCGTCCATGATCCACGCCATGTAACGGCCCAGGGGGAAGGCGATGAGGGTCGCCGTGGCCAGAAGCGCAAAAGGAATTAACCAGGTTTGCATAAACATATTTTAAGCTCCTTAAATATTGCAGGATTGCCGTTGCCCTGGCTCAAAACCACTCAGGCCGGACCAGGGCCACCACCAGGTAAACGAACAAGAATATCGCTACCGCCGCGGTCACATAGAACATGGGTATCACCTCGTTTTAGATTTTTTCGCAGCCGATCAGGAACAGGTAACATAATCCCATCGCGACAAGTCCCAAGAGAAACATCGCGACCAGCCAGTGAAATAGGTTCATTTAAGGATTCCTCCTTTCTTCCTTTCAGATGGAATAAGATGGAAATTTTTTAAACATCCCGCTCAAAATGGTCAAGGGCAGACCCCATAAAATCGCTCGGCAATTTGCAAGGAACCTGGCGCACCACCCGTCAAAAAGAGACCGTGTGACCCACCCAACGCTCATCAAGCCGAGGACGAGCGGTCTTGCCAATGCGCACAGATTTTGAATATCATTTTCTCCCAAGCATAGTTCGTGCCACCCTGTGATCTTGAAAAATATTGTGTAGAATAAGTCAGTTATATTTAATGAGCCGGGTAACCATGAGATTGGAGGATTGCAAAATGCAAGGAAGAGCCATGCTGGGGATTTCAAACTGAAATGCCGGTTGACCTCAATAGTGTCCAGCAACAAAATTACATGGAGAAGATTACCATTTCTAAGGAGGTTAATTGAATGCAGGTGGCCATTCCGGCAGGGCACCGCCACAATCGCCAGGGAAACGGCACTCGGCTTCGATTATGAGAAGCGAGGGCTTAACCGGTCCGGGAAATGACTTCAGAAGGATACCAGGGGCAGGCGGATGGTGTAGGTGGTGCCGCGGTTCACTTCGCTGCGGATGGCGATCTCCCCGCGGTGCAGGTCAATGAGGCCCCGGCAGATGGTTAGACCCAGGCCGGTGCCGCCTTCCTTGGTGGAGAAGAACGGGGTAAACAGAGATCTCAGATGTTCCGGGGCAATGCCCAGACCGGAGTCCGCGATGGTGAGCACCAGGTGGCCTTCCCGGACCGCGGCGCTGACCCGCAGCACCCCGCCGTGGGGCATGGCCTCCAGGCTATTTTTAAAGAGGTTGATGAGCACCTGGCGAATCTGACCGGGATCGAAGGCGAAGGCCGCGATCGCCTCCGGGGCCGAGAGCTCAAAGGTCACCCCCTGCTCCTGGAAGCCGGCCTCCATAAAGCCTATTACCTCCCGGATCAGAGCCAGGATGTCGCCGGAAACCTTTTGAGTGGGGGTGGTGCGGGTATAGGTGCTCAAATCGGCCAGGAACTTCTCCAGCCGCTGCACTTCCTGGCAGATAAGTTCCTGCTTTTGCCGGCCCTTCTCGGGAAAATCCTCCTGGCGAGCCAGTTGCTGGGCAAAGCCGCCGATGGCGGCCAGGGGATTCTTGATTTCGTGGCTGATATGGGCCACCATCTTGCCCAGGGTGGCCAGGCGCTCCTGGCGCAGTAGCTCCTCTTCCAGGCGTTTCCGTTCCCGCAGGTCCCGGAAATAGCTGACGATTCCCACCTCCCGGCCGTTTTCCCGGAGGAGGCGGGCCGACAGCCAGACGGGCACCGGGGGCCCGTCTTTAGAGCGCACCAGGGTTTCATAATTTTCCAGGATGCCGGGCCCGCCGTAAGCCGGGGAGTAGATGAGCTCCTTGATTTCGTGGGCCAGCCCTTCGGGATAAAGGACATCGACCTTTAATAGCCCGATGACCTCTTCCGGCCGGTAGCCCAGGATGCGAGAGGCGCCTTCGTTAAAGATGAGGACGTTGCCCAACAGGTCGTTGACCACGATGCCATCCATGGAGGCCTGTGCCAGCATGCGCTCCAGCTCATCCATCTGGCGCACCTGGCACTCCAGGTTAAACATCTGGGTGATATCCCGGAAGCTGCACACCGTCCAGGCTTCTTCCTCACCCCCCTCCAGATGATAGAAGGTGCCTTCATAGATGAATTTCTTGCCGTCCACCTCACGGGTGAGGACATGGTGGGCCGGGAAGTAAGGCCCCAACTCCCGGGGGCAAAAGCCCATCTCTTCGCCGGCGGTGGTTTTGAAGGAGCTCTCCAGAGCGAAACAGACCTGCTCTGAGATCGCCGGCCATTCCAGGCCAAAGTGCTCCAGGAAGGAGGCGTTGGCGTAAACGATGCGCCACGCCTCATCCAGCACCAGGGTGAAGACGTTCGGGAGGCTATCCAACAGCCGGGCAAAGAGTCCGGGGGGGGGCCGCCGCCCGGCAGCTTCAGGTTTTCGAACCATAATTAAAATTAGGTCTTAAATCTTGCCAATGCAACCCTAATCAAGGTGAGACCAGTGGTATCCGGCAAGGTTTTTGCTAAAAGGCAGGCAATAAGGAATTATTTGAACTTAGGTATGCCCATTAGCTAATCAGTTCATGGAATTTACAAGCTATTTCCCTCTCTCCCCTGGGGGGAAAGGCCGGGTGAAGGGATATGCAACGGCCGATGGAGCCACCCCTCACCCGGTGTCGTCCCCTCGCAGGGGAGAGGGGTTTTAGTGAGCATCGATATAATTCTTGATATCGTTGAAATTACAATGGTCTAGATTTTAACTGCGAGATTGTGTAATCTTCCCCTTGCAATTTTGTTGACGGACACTACCGGGAGGAGACGGGATTCCTGCGCCTAACCTAAAAGAAATCGGCGAGATAGGGGTTGTGCAGTTTTTCCCGGCCCAGGGTGGAGGTGGGGGTCTCCCCGTAGTCATGGCCGGGCCAGACCCGGGTGTCGTCGGGCAGGGGCATAATCTTCTCCTCCAGGGAGGCGATGAGCTGGGAAAGGGAGCCGCCGGGGAGGTCGGTGCGGCCCGCGGCCCCCATGAACAGGGTGTCGCCGGTAAAGAGATGGCCCGGGAAATAGAGGCAGATGGAGCCGGGAGTGTGCCCCGGGGTGTGCAGGACCTGGGCCTCCTGCCTTCCCAGGGGCAGGCGCTGGCCGTCATTCACCAGGAGGTCAACCCGGGTCAGGGGCGAGTAGCCCTCGACCAGGGCCTCGGCCTGCCTCTCCGGGCCCTGGAAGAACTCCCAGTCCAGTCGATGGATAGCGATGCGGGCTCCGGTCCCCGCGGCCCAAAGGTGGTTGCCGGTGGTGTGGTCGGCATGGCCATGGGTGTTGACGATCCAGGAAAGGCGCCAGCCTTTCTGGTACAGGCGCTTGGCCAGGATCTGGGCCGGGCCCCCCGGGTCGATGAGCAGCGCCTCCCGGCTTTCGGGACAGGCCACCAGGTAGGTGAACACCCTTTGAGGCCCGGAGGTTTCGGTGAAGATACTCAGGGGCAACGGCTGAACCGGATCATTTGGCCAAAAAGCTGAAGAGCATCTGCTCCGTGCGCAGGGCGTAAATCATGGCCTTGATGCTGCGGTTTTCGGCCTGCTCATTCTCTGCCTTGGCGTCCTGGATCAATTTGGTGTACATTTCCGGTTGGGTAGTCTCCAGCAGGGTGGCCTTCTTAAACTTATCCTCGGCGGATTTCGCCAGGCGATCGGCCTGAGCCTGTGCATCCGCATTCAGCTTCTGGTTGATGGCTTCCTGCTGCACCTCTTGGGGGGTCAAGAGCCGCTCTTTCTGATCCTGGCCGCATTCCTTCTGCAGGATGGCGAACAGGGATTTGGCCTCTTTAGCCATGGACTTGGCCTCCGCGGTGAACCGGCCATTCAGTTTCTTCTCGGAGTTGTCCAGCAGGGTTACCGCCCGTTTATAAAGGATCTGGTGATCCGGACCGCAGGGCACTCCAGGGGGCGGGGATTGGCTTGGGGTCTTCCCAGGCTGGGCCAGGGCCGCGCCCACCAGGGGGAAGACCAGCAAGAGGCTGAACACCATGGTCAGAAAACGGGATTGGCTCATGAGCGTATCCTTTTGCTTTAGTGAAGTTTGAAGGTCTCGGTGATGGCGCGCTGAAACCGGGGCCGATAGATGATGTCAAAGGCGGTCTCCTTGCCGGGAAACAAACGCAAGGCCTGGGACCGGATGTTTTCCAGCACCTGTTCCGCCTGCTCCAGGGTGAAGGTTCCGGCCCGGATCTCCGCCAGTGCCAGGTCCACTAAAAAGCGCAGGTATCTCAGGTTGCGGTTCTCCTCCCGGATGGCCTGCTGCCGCGTTGGATCGTCCCAGTAGGACAAGGGGATTCTCCTAGATGGCCGAAGTAGGAGAGCTGGATTTGAACCCGGCCCCCACCTCATTAATCTACCCTGGACTTGGGGAGCTGTAAAGGAGAAAGCCGGACCTCCTGTGGGCTGCCGCGTTTGGCCGGGGGGGACTGCAAGGGCAGGGGCCGTGGCCGGCCCTTGGTGATCTCCCGGGCGATGCCTTCCTTAGCCTTCAGGATGGCGGGGACCTTATCCCAATCGAGGCGGTCACCCAGTTGGTAGTGCTCCGCCAGGTCCCGGAGGTAATCCAGGGCCGGCTCCTGCTTTTGATAGATATCGGGGTGCGCTTCCAGAAAGACGCGGCCCTCGGACGTGACCGCCAGTTTGATGGGCCGGTAGATGATCTTCACCGGGGTGCCCACTTCTATCTGGGGAAAGAGCTTGGCCATCTCCTGGGGCAGCATGCGCATGCAGCCGTGGGACACGTAGTAACCTACGCTCCAGGGCCGGTTGGTGGCGTGGATGCCTATCCCCCAGGCGGAGGTCCCCATATAGTAATTGCCCAGGGGGTTCTTGGGCCCCGGCGGCACCTTTTCTTTCACCTCCAGGCCCTCCTCCTCCATCTCCTCCTGGATGGACACCGGTACCTGCCAGATGGGGTTGGTGCGTTTCTCCACGATCTGGTAGGTCCCGGTGGGGGTTTGCCAGGTAGGCTTCCCCACGGCCAGGGAATAGCAACGCTGGTAGGCGCCGTTGGCGAAATGGTACATCAACAGCTCCGGCAGATTGATGACCAGGCCGCAGTCCAGCTCCGCCGGGACGATATGGGCCGTGTTGATTTTTAAAACCATGCCCGGGGTTATTTTATAAGGGATCTTCAGACCGTTGCGCCTGGCCAGCACCGTCCATTTTACCCCTTTTTCCGCGGCCAGGAGGCCGAGGGTGGTCTTGCCTGGGACCCGGCAATGCTCTTCTCCCCCCACCATCTGGTGATAGAGGGGCGGGGCCTGGCCGGCCCAGGCCCAGGCGCTCCGGGCCAGCAGGATCATCAGCAGTAACCAGCAGCGGCGTGCCATGAGCTAATATTCTACCTCCGCTTCATAAGGAAAATGATCGGAAGGATAACGGTCATCCTGGTGGTCGGTGACGATGGCCACCCTGCGGACCCGGAAGGCCGGGGTCGCCAGAATCCAGTCGATCCTGGTCCCCCCGGGCTTGCCGTCAAAATCGTGCTGAGTGGTGGCTTCCTGCCCCTCGGGGTGCAAGGCCCGCCAGGTATCGAGAAAAGGCCGGCCCTCCCCGATCAATTCCCGATAAACCGGAGACCCCGGTGGTTCGTTGAAGTCACCGGCCAGGATCAGGGGGCGGTTCGAGGGGGCAAAATGGTCCCGGATCATCCGGGCTCCCTGGAGGCGGGCCTCCGGAGAGATGTTGTCCAGGTGGGTATTGATAAAGTAGAAGGACTCGGTCCACCCGGCTTCCCGGAACAGGCCGTAGGTGGCCAGGCGGGGAAAGGCGCTGTCCCAACTGCGGCTGCGGTGCACCTCCGGGGTCTGGGAGAGCCAGAACTCCCCGCTCTCCTGGA
>JBEKDQ010000046.1:0-12549 GCA_050014275.1 Desulfobaccales bacterium
CACCACCGGACCGATAACGCGGGCGATTCTTCCTATATTCATTGTCTAAAGCTCCTCCTCCGGGCGGCTTAGCCCTTCAGGGCTTCAGCCCCGCCCACGATATCCATCAATTCTCTGGTAATGGCCGCCTGCCGGGCCTTGTTCATCACCAGGGTGAGTTGGGTGATCATTTCCTTGCAGTTGCTTTGTGCATTGTCCATGGCGGTCATCCGGGCGGCATACTCGCTGGCGGAATTCTCCAGGAAGCCATGGTAGACCTGGACGTTGATATATTTGGGCAGCAGGTAATCCAGGAACTGCTCCATGGGAGGCTCAAAGAGATATTCCACGCCGGTGGCCACTTCCGCGGCCTCCCCGGGTTGAATGGGTAGGAGCTGCACCAGGCGCGGCCTTTGGAGCGCCATATTGACAAAGGTGGAGTAGATCAGGTGGACCTCCTGCACCGCTCCGCTAAGAAAGGCGCTCATGATCTCCCGGGCCACCGCCACCGCGTTGGAGAAATCGAACTTGTTCCACACGTCTACGTATTGGGCCAGCATTTTCCGTTTGTGCCGCCGAAAGAAGTCCCGGCCTTTACGGCCCACGCAGGTCAGGGAAACCTCGAGGCCTTCCGCCTCTTTTTCTCTGATGAACTTCACCGCCTGGTTGATCAGGTTGACGTTGAAGGAGCCGCACAGGCCCCGGTCGGCGGTCATCAACACCAGCCCCACCCGGTTGACTTCGGGGGCCTTGGTAAAGAAGGGATGGATCTCCGGCTCCACCCGGCCGGCTATATTGCCCAGCATCATGGAGAAGGCCCGGGCATAGGGCCTAAAGCCCTCCATGCGTTGCTGCGCGCCCCGCAATTTAGCGGCGGAGACCATGTTCATGGCCCTGGTGATCTGTTGGGTCTTTTTAACCGCCCCTATCTTGCGTCTGATATCTCTTAGGGTCGCCATCCTTATCCCCCAGTATTACGCGCTGGTGGCCGGCTGGAATGCGGCATCGAATTCTTCCAGGATGGCCTTCATCTTGGCGTCCAACTCCGGAGTGAACTCCTTTTTCTCCTTGACGTCAGCCAGGACGTCGGAATATTTCGACTCCAGGAAGCTATAAAGCTGCTGTTCATAGGCGGCCAGCACATCCACGGGGTATTTGTCCAGGAAACCCCGGGTGCCGGCATAGAGGATGGACACCTGCTTCTCCATGGGCAGCGGCTGGTACTGGGGCTGCTTGAGGATTTCCACCAGCCGTATCCCCCGATTGAGCTGCTGCTGGGTGGACTTGTCCAATTCGGAGCCGAACTGGGCGAAGGCCGCCAGTTCCCGGTATTGGGCCAGGTCCAGGCGCAGAGAGCCGGCCACCTGCTTCATGGACTTCACCTGGGCGGCGCCGCCCACCCGGGAGACTGACAGGCCGACGTTAATGGCGGGCCGGACCCCGGAGAAGAACAGGGCCGGTTCCAGATACACCTGGCCATCGGTGATGGAGATGACGTTGGTGGGAATGTATGCCGACACATCACCCTGCTGAGTCTCAATGATAGGCAGGGCAGTCAGGGAGCCGCCGCCCTTGTCATCGTTCAGCTTGGCGGCCCTCTCCAGCAGCCGGGAGTGATTGTAGAAGATGTCCCCCGGATAGGCTTCACGTCCCGGCGGCCGCCGCAGCAGCAGGGAGATCTGCCGGTAGGCCTGGGCCTGTTTGGTCAGATCGTCATAGATAATCAGGGCGTGGCGGCCGATATCCCGGTAATGCTCGCCCATGGCGCAGCCGGAGAAGGCCGCCACGTACTGCAGAGGGGCAGGCTCCGAGGCGGAGGCGTTGACCACGATGGTGTGCTTCATGGCCCCGTGGCGTTCCAGGGCGTCCACCACCTGGGCCACCGTGGACTTCTTTTGGCCCACCGCCACATAAATACAGAGGACCCCGGTATCCTTCTGGTTGATGATGGCGTCCACGCACAGGGCGGTCTTGCCGATCTGGCGGTCGCCGATGATCAGTTCCCGCTGGCCCCGGCCGACGGGGGTCATGGCGTCTATCGCCTTGTAGCCGGTGTACATAGGTTCATTCACCGGCTGGCGCTCGATAACCCCGGGGGCCTTAACTTCGATGCGGCGGAATTCCTTGGTTTCGATGGGGCCCTTGCCGTCTATGGGATTGCCCACCGGGTCGATGACTCTCCCCAGGACCGCGTCCCCTACGGGCACCTGAGCGATGCGGCCAGTGCGTTTGACGATGTCGCCCTCTTTGATGTGGGTATCTTCGCCCAGGATGGCGACCCCCACGTTGTCCTCCTCCAGGTTAAGGGCGAGGCCGTAGATGGACCCGGGGAACTCCAGGAGTTCCATGGCCATGCATTTCTCCACGCCGTGGACCCGGGCGATGCCGTCTCCCACCGACAATACGGTGCCGGTCTCAGCGACTTCCACCTTCTTTTCGTAATCCCGAATCTGCGAGCGAATAATTTGGCTGATTTCTTCGGCTCTAATTTCCATTTATCAGACCTCGCCTTTTATTAAGGATTCTCTTAAGGAATTGATCTGGGTGCGCACGCTGCCGTCCAGCACCAGGTCCCCCACCCGGGCCACGATGCCGCCGATGATGCTGGGGTCTTCCTCTACCTCCATCACCACCGTAGAGCCGGTTAACTTCTCCATGGTTTGCAGCAGACGCGACTGGGTGGCATCATCCAGGGGAATGGCGGTCTTTACCTTGGCCCGGCTGACGTTCTCCACTCCGTCCACCAATTGCTGATATGACTGGGCCACGCCGTCCAGGGCGTTGAGGCGGAGCTTGTCGAACATGAGTTGCAGCAGGTTGGCCACCAGGGGAGGCATTTGCAAAAGTTCGATCATCCGGAGGAGTAATTTGCGGCGGTCCTCCCGGCTATGGACCGGATTGAGAAGCGCGTCCCGCAGTTCCGGCTCGCGCAGCAAAAGATGGGCGAACCCACTTATCCCCTCCCCATACTCCTTGTACTTGCCGTCTTCCTGGCCCAGGGTCAGCAAGGCCTTGGCATAGCGCCGGGCAACGGTCAGATCAATCAATGGGTTTCCACCACCTTTTTAAGATATTCCTTCACCAGACCTTGCTGGTCCGCGAAGGTTGCCTTCTCTTTAATGAGATCGGTGGCCATCTGGGTGGCCAGGTTCGCCACTTCCTCCCGCAATCCTTGGGTGGCCTTTCTGGTTTCCTGCTGGATGGAGAGGGTTGCCATCTCTTTGATGCGGGCCGCCACCGTGTTGGCCTTGTCCAGGATCTTGGCCTTTTCCATCTCGCCTTCGGCCATATATTGCTTGAGAATGGCTTCCCGCTCCTTGGCCACCTCGGCCAGGCGGGCCTCCGCCTCCTTGAGGGCCGCGGCCGCCGCCGCCTTTTTAACCTCCAGGTCTTCCAGGCTCCTGGCGATCTCCTGGGAACGGCCCGTGAAGAAGTCTTTTACTGGGAACTTTTTGGTGAGGATATAGATCAGAAGGCCGGCGAACACCAAAAAATTGACGCTGCGCCAGGTGAAATCAGTAACCTTGGCCGGGCTGATGCCCTCGTGACCGCCGTGGGCCGCTTCCGAGGCCAGGGCCAGCCCCACCAGCAACAGGCAGACCACCATGGCACCCAGGACCGCGACGACCCAGCGCCAACCGCTTCGGTTCTCCAGGTTCATGTGAGCTCCCTCCCCAGGATCTTGGAGGCCAGCAACTGGGCGAAGGACTGGGTCTGGGTCTGCAGGGCCTTCCGGGCCCGCGCCACGTCTTCCTTGATCTGTTGCTCCACGTGCGACCATTCCAGGTCCACTTCCCGTTTGATTTCCTCTAGCAGGACCGCTTCCGCCTCCGACCCTTCCTGTTTCAAGGACTCCCGGGCCCCGACCCCTTCCCGCCGGGCGGCGGCCAGTTTGTCCTTGGTTTCACCATCCAGCCCCTGACCCAGGGTCTCCATAAAATTGATGTCGGCCTGTTGGGCAGCCATTCTGGCCTGGCGCTCTTTCAGGGCATTTCGGATGGGCCGGAATAGCACCTTACTGAGGAGAAAGACCAGGACCAAAAAAATGATCAGTATCGCGCCTACGGTCCAATCGATCTGAATCATATCTGGCTGCCACCTCGTATTTTATTCTCAGAAAACAAAGACTTAGCTGCATACAAGGATAGGTCCCGCGGGTGAGCCCATGTGTAACTTTTCACGAACCCTTTTTTAGCCTATTTTTCCCGGGCTGTCAAAATTTTTTTCAAAAAATTTTTAAGCCCCGAAGAGATAGCGGCGCATGCTGATATTAAAGAGAAATCCCAGTCCCAGGAGGGTGGTGACCAGGGAGGAGCCGCCATAACTGAAAAGCGGCAGGGGGATGCCCACCACTGGCAGAACACCGGTAACCATACAGAGATTGATAAAGATCTGCCAGAAGATCAGAGCGGTCACCCCCAGGGCCAGAAAGTGGCCGAAGCGCTCCTTGCAGTCCCGGGCCACCCCCAAGCCCCACAGGGCTAGCCCGGCGAACAGCAGCAAGAGCAGCGTCGAGCCCACGAAGCCCCACTCCTCCGCGAAGACCGAAAAGACGAAATCGGTGTGCTGTTCCGGCAAAAAATAGAGCTGGCTCTGGGTCCCTTGCAGGAAACCCTTGCCCCAGAACTGGCCGGAGCCCACGGCAATCATGGACTGGAGAATGTGGTAGCCCGCCCCTAAAGGGTCCTTTCCCGGATTGAAGAAGGTGAGCAGCCGCTGGCGCTGGTAGGCCTTGAGAAGGATCCAGACCACCGGGGAGCACAGCGCCAAAGTCAGGGCCAGGCCCGCCAGGGTGCGCCAGCGGACCCCGACGAAGAGGATCATGCTGCCCGCCACCAGGGCCACCAGGATGCCGGAGCCCAGGTCCGGCTCCTTGATGATCAGCGCCACCGGGACCAAAACCAGCAACCCCGGGACCACCAGATCCTTTAAGCGCATGGCCTCCAGCCGCGGGCGGCGGTTGAAGTAAGTAGCCAGGGCCAGAATCACCGCGATCTTGGCCAGCTCCGCCGGCTGAAAGGAAAAGGGTCCCAGAAGCAGCCAGCGCCGGGAACCGGCCACCATCTTACCGGCCACCATCACTCCCACCAGGGTTAAGATACTGAGGAAATAAAGGGGATAGCCGAGTTTCTCCAGGTGCCGGTAGTCATAAAACAGGGTCATGAACATCAGGACAAGGCCCACCGCCAGCCAGTAGCACTGCTTGATGTAAAGGGGAGTCCCTTCGCCCCGGTTGTATCCGGCGCTATAAAGATTGACGACGCCCATGGCGGCGATGCCTAGCACCAGCCCCAAGACCAGGTAATCAAAGTTTTGCACTAAGCGGCGGTCGAACATCGATTAGTTGCCAGTTGCCAGTAGTCATTAGTCAGTAGTCAGTAAGAGGTTTCAGGGAGTTCAAGTATGTCGGAAGTATTGATGAATAGATCAATACTCCCCCAGTGTTTTAGACTTCCGGCAGAAAGTCCCATCAGTTTCTTTTGAAGTTTCAGGGTGGAATTCCAGGCTTCCTGTGAAGTAGGGATATGAGTTGGATCACCAACAAAATACAGAAACACCAAATAGGCTTCCTTATGTCTTTTTTCCCTTAAGAAATAAAGATGAGCTAACCTATTGGCATATTGGTAAAAGCCATATTTCCAATCAAAACGGGGGGCTCTGCAATTTAGCCACCGCTGAGTCTCATACAGGCGTTCAGAAATTGTCTTCTGGGATTGTTTATCCGTTGCACCGCAAGAAGAGACTATTTCCGGGACATTCGCTTTGGCCTCGATTAGAAAGAACCTTTTATTATCTGATGTTTTCCCTAAGGCATCCCACTGAGGCCCATTCTTTGGCCAAAATTGATGCAATTCCTCAGTTAATTCAGTAAGTCCTATCTCGCATAGGAAGGCGGCGTCCCGATATTCCGCGAAGTGGTTTTTAATCTTAGGAGATTTCCATTCGATGTCGCATCCTGTTATAGATAAAACCTCCTTGCGGATATGAGAATTGAGGAGATCAGGACATGCGTTGATAATATCCTGAATCCATTTCTGACTGCCTCGCAGTGCCCTTTTTTGTGGTACGATCATTTATTCGATAATTAAATTAACTTTGAAGAAGACTAACTGACAACTGGCAACTGACTACTGACTACTTATCAGGCCTCCACCCGATGGCTCAGGGACTCCTTCAGGGTCTGCCGGTCGGCGTATTTGATCTCACCGCCCATGGGCAAACCGTAGGCGATGCGAGTCACCTTGACGCTTAAGGGCTTCAGTTCCATGGCCAGGTAGGCGGTGGTGGTCTCCCCTTCGAGAGAGGGGTTGAGGGCCAGGATCACCTCCTGCACCGCCTCGGCCTGGATGCGCCCCAGCAGCTCCCGGATGCGCAAGTCATCAGGGGCGACCCCCTCCAGGGGAGTAATGAGGCCGCCCAGGACATGATAGCGCCCCTGGTACCAGCCCACCTTCTCGATGGCCAGCAGATCGCCGGGCTCGGCCACCACCAAAAGCTGCCCGGGGCGGCGGGCCGGATCAGCGCAGATGGGACAAAGCTCCTGGTCCGCGAAGGCATAACACTGCCGGCAGAGCTGGATCTTCTCCTTGAGCTCCAAAAGGGCCTGGGCCAACTCCAAGACCTCCGCCCGGGGGACCCGAAGCAAGTGCAGGGCCATGCGGGCCGCGGTCTTCTCCCCCACCCCCGGCCACTTGCCAATTGCCTGGATCACCCGCCGCAAGGCCGCGGGATAAGCGTTTCCTGACATGGAAATTCCTTGTTAGCTGTCAGTTATCAGAAGACAGCTTTGATTTTGAAGAATAGATTTTCAAGGAATTGGTGGGCAGTACCCACCATAAATCCTTATAAAAAATAGCTTACCCAAAATCAACAGCTGACCGCTGACAGCAGAGCGACCCAATCACAGGCTGGAAGCCTGTGCCACTGTCGCCCTACCCCCCTCCCCCAATCCCTGATAATTTTTTCGGGTCAGGGAGTAGGGGCCAAAGGCCCCACCTCCCCGACCCTTATACGAGTTGGGAGGGGGGTGTGGGGGGAGGGCAGGGACGAAGTCCCAGGTCTTCCACCCACGAATCCATTACTAAAAAAGTCCAGGTATCTGCATGCCCCCGGTGAGTTTACTCATCTCCTGGGCCATCATCTCCCGGGAGCGGTTCAGGGCCTCGTTCACCGCCGCCAGGATCAGGTCCTGGAGCATCTCCACGTCGTCGGGGCTGGCCACCTCCGGGTCGATGCGCAGACTCAGCAGTTCCTGGCGGCCGTTGACCGTGGCCTCCACCATGCCGCCGCCGGCCTGGGCGGTCGCCGTGCGGTTGCCCAGCTCGGCCTGCATCTCCGCCATCTTGGCCTGCAGTTTCTGGGCCTGTTTCATCATGGCTGTGATATTCATTGCTCAGGTTCCTCCTCCCCCGGGGAGACGAAGGCGCCCCCGAAGACCTCCAGGGCCTGTTGTTTGAGTTCCTTCATGTTGAAGGTCTTACCGGCGGCCGCCGTCCTGTTCCCCGGGGCCCTGGCCTCGGGGGCCATGATTTCCAGGACGCAGCGGTCGCCGAAAAAGGCCCGGGCCAGCTCCTGCAAGCGGGCCTCATGGGCCCGGCCCACCGCGTTCCAGGTGCGGCCCGGGGCCACCTGGAGGCGATGAACTTCGATCCCCAGCAGGCGGCATTGGGAGAGCTTGCCATACAAGGGTCCGCCTTCCGTCTCCCGGACGTATTGCAGGAAGGCCTGCCAGCGCTCCGCCGGGGGCGCCGCCTCCAGGACTTCCGGGGCCGGAGCCGCGGCCGCCTCAGGCGCTTGTGGCGATCCGCTGATCGGTCTGGACACATCCCTGGCCTCCAGGCGGTCCGGCGATTCCGGGGCCGCCGGGCCGCGGCCCTCCAGACGTTGCTCCAGGGACTCCAGCCGGGCCAGCCAGGTGGCCAGCGGCATTACCGGCTCCAGATGGATCAGCTTGAGGAGCAGCACCTCTAAGACCAGCCGGGGCTGGGCCGCCTTTTTTAGCTCTTCTTCGCCCTGGAGCAGCACCGCAAGCAGATTGTGCAGATGAATCTCGGGGGCCCGCCGGGCCAGGGCGGTGAGTGCCTCCCATTCCGAATCGGCCACCGCGGCCAGGTCCCGGAACTCGGGGTGCAGCCCTGCCAGCAGCAGGTGCCGGGCGTAGAGCACCAGATCTTGATAGAAACGCCGCAGGTCGTGCCCCTGATTGTAGAGCTCGTCAATCAGGGCCAGCAACTGCGGCCCGTTGCGGTCAATAATAGCCTCCAGGGCGGCCAGCAGCGCCCCCCGGTCCGTCACTCCCAGGATGCGGGCGATTTCCGCGGCCGTGACCCGCTCGCCCCCAAAGGTCACCACCTGGTCCAGGAAACCCAGGCCGTCCCGGAGGCTCCCCTCCGCGGCCCGGGCCAACAGGGCCAGGCCCTCGGGATCGATGAGCCAGCCCTCCTGGCCGGCCAGCTTCTCCAACTGCGACTGGATCAGCCCGGTGGGCAGCCGGCGGAAATCGTAGCGCTGGCAGCGGGAGAGGATGGTCACCGGCACCTTGTGGGGGTCGGTGGTGGCCAGGATGAAGACCGCGTGGGCCGGAGGCTCCTCCAGGGTCTTCAACAGGGCGTTGAAGGCCGGATCGGTGAGCATGTGGACTTCGTCGATAATGTAAACCTTATACTGGCCCCGGGCCGGCATATACTTGATCTTCTCCCGCAGGTCCCGCACCTCATCGATGCCCCGGTTGGAAGCGCCGTCGATTTCCAGCACGTCCAGGGAGGAGCCCAGGGTGATCTCCCGGCAGATGTCGCAGGTGTTGTCGGGGTGCGGGGTGGGGCCGGCCACGCAGTTAAGGGCTTTGGCCAGGATGCGGGCCACCGAGGTCTTGCCCACCCCCCGGGGGCCACTGAACAGAAAGGCGTGGGCCACCCGGCCTTGCGCCAGGGCATTTTGCAGGGTGCGAGTGATAGGCTCCTGACCCACCACCTCTTCAAATGTCTGGGGACGCCACTTCCGGGCCAGGACCTGGTAAGCCATAGGGGGAACCGTTACCGTTTTCCGTTTTCCGTTTTCCGTTATTAGCTTTCTCATTAATTTCAATAACATCTTTTGGTTAGCTAGCCTTGCCGTTGTATTTGCGCCAATTTTTTTCAGATTGGTCTTGGCGGAAAACGGAAAACTACATTTAAAAAACCGTTTACCGTTTACTGTTATTAGTTTCTCATTAATTGCAATAACATCTTTTTTTAAGATATCCTTGCCATTGTATCCGCGCTAAATTTCAGACTGGTCTTCACGGAAAACGGAAAACTAAAAACGGAAAACTGCATTTAGTGGCGGAGAGAGAGGGATTCGAACCCTCGGAGCGTTTTAGGCGCTCACACGATTTCCAATCGTGCCCCTTCAGCCTCTCGGGCATCTCTCCGGTGAATTTTGGGTATCTCATTACCAAATAGTTAACTGGCGGAGGGGGTGGGATTCGAACCCACGTGGGAGTGATTAGCCCCCAAGTCGATTTCGAGTCGACCCCGTTACGGCCTCTTCGGTACCCCTCCTGATAAAGGGATAGTTTTCGGTTTCCAGTATCAGAGCAGCAGTTCATGGGCCTTTGGCCCACCCATAAATTATGAGAAGACCGGTGGGGCGGGCGTCTCGCCCGCCACTCAGTCCGCACAGGCGAGACGCCTGTGCCACCATTTCTTCACAACTTTCAAGATAGAACTTCTAGGGCGTGCTGTGCAGGCCGAATTATGGCGGCCATAAGCCGCCCATAGTTTCTTTATACCAGGGCCAGGCGGGCTACCTCTGCAGCCCATCAGCGCCGGGCCCGGAAAAACTCCTGCAGCAACTCCCGGCACTCCGCCTCCCGCACCCCGCCCGTTACGGCCAGGCGATGATTTAAGCGCGCCTCCTCGGGCAGGCGGTATAAGGAGACGCAGGCCCCACCCTTGGGGTCCTTGGCGCCGAAGACCACCCTGGCCACCCGGGCCTGCAACAAGGCCCCCAGACACATGATGCAGGGTTCAATGGTAACATAAAGGGTCACCCCGGGCAATCGGTAATTCCCGGCCGCCGCCGCGGCCTGCCGCAACGCCAGCACCTCGGCATGGCCCGTGGGGTCGTTGAGGCCAATTGGTCGATTGAAGGCCCGGCCAAGAATCTTACCCCCCTCCCCCACCGCCACCGCGCCCACCGGCACCTCTCCCGCGGCCAGGGCAAGCCTTGCCGCCTCCAGGGCCTGGCCCATGTAAAAATCATCAGTTTCCAACCGCGCCTCGGTTTGCCTTGACGGAGATGCCAGGAGAGATCGGCTCAAACGGGGGGATGCCCTTGACCTGCCACCAGGCGGCAGCAGGGATTGTCAGGGGGGGTCACCCCGCCCCGGCAAGGTTAGCTTCTTTGCTTAACAGGCCCAGGGCCCGGGCTTCGTATGCCCTGAGGTGCTTAAGGGCCTGCTCCTCCGCCAGCAGCAGGGCCTGATATTTCTCTAGTGGCACAGGTATCTGGCCTTTGAAAGACACAAGCTGGAAGCCTGTGCCACTGGCCTCCTGCAGCAGCTCCGAGAGGACCTGGCGGCGGCGATCGTGGCGCTCCGCCAGCAGGCGCAGGCGGAACACCAGGAGCTGGGCCAGCAGGGGATCCTCCGCCCATCGCAGATAGTCCAGGGCCCCGGGAAAATCCTCTCCCTCCATGGCCGCAAGCGCCAAGTGGCGGTAATAGGAGGCGGGCAAAAGCCCGGACCCAGCCACCGGGCCCGCCAGGACCCAGCGGCCCAGGCGCACCACCAGGTTCAATCCCAGCATTTCATACCATCTCGAGATCGACCCCTGCAAAACTCACATGAATCGTCATTCTGAAGGATCGGAGCGACCGAAGAATCTCAAAATACGAGATTCTTCGCGACGCTCAGAATGACCAAAGGTGTTTTCAGAGATCTTATCTTGCCTTTCAGTGCGGTCAAACCAGCCTGAACTTTTGGGCTCACTTTGTTACCGAAAACAGAAAACCGAAAACCGCATCAGGCCTTCTGGGCCTGGAGGCCGGCGTCCACCAGGTTGTCCAGGATATCCCGCAACTCCGGGAGATCCCGGGTTAGTTCCCGGATACGCTCCTTCAGTTGGCGATAATCCTCCCGGTCCTCGCCCCGGGCCTCATCCAGGGTGTCTTGCAAGGCGGCGGCCAGTCGCCGGTCCAGGCGGCAAAGCCCCGCCGCCGCGCCCAACAGCTCCAGGATGCCGCTGGTAATGTGATGCCCGGTGATCTCCTGGATGGCCACTTCGGCCACCCACCCCGCCAGGCCGCCCACCGCGGCCCCGCTGACGGAAAATTTCTTGCTGGCCATCTGTCCTCCTCCCTTAAAAAGTTGCTGAGTATGCGTGATACCCACCCTCTGGCAGCCGGTTCCCGCGCCGCCGGGGGCGGCGGCGCCACATTATCATGATTTTCGGGTGAGCCAACGGCTCATGAGCGACTGCCTTGAAAAGTTGTGAAGAATCGGTGGCACTAGGCGTCTCGCCTGTGCGGACTGATCGGCGGGGGAGACGCCCGCCCCACCGGCATGGCGCGTAAGACCAGTCTTACGCCTGCCGCCTATGGCGCAAACCTTCCTTCAATCCAGCCCCTTCCTTTCCACCTGGTCCAGGACCTTGACCTCCTGCAGCCGCTCCGCCAGACGCTCCGTCTCGGTGAGCATGCGGGCGATGTGCCGGTCTTTTTCCGTCAGGCGGCGTTTCAGACAGCGGACTTCGGACCTTAGCCGGGAGGTTTTGGAATAGCCCAGCCAGCCCCGGATGCTCCTGGTGGCCAGGGTCAGGCCCACGCCCAGAATCGCCCCCACGCTCATCCCCACTAAGAAATCCAGGGTCTTGATCTCCATGTTAAAGGCAGTTTTCGGTTTTTAGTTTTCGGTTTCTAAATGCAAAAAGCGTTTTTCTCATTCTTCGCCAGCTATCTTGTCAGGGTCATTATATCTTATCTTTCTCTATCTTTCTCTGCGCTCTCTACGCCTCTGCGGTGAAAAATTTTTCGCCAACCATCTTTTATAAAACAATTAACACGCATAACCGTTGCCATCGGCGGTCCCCGCCGGCGAGGCGGCCGGCGGCTCCTCACCGACAACTCACTTGAAAGATTAGCATTCTTCCCGCCTCCTGTCAATTTCTCCCGGGAGCCCCAAAGTCGCTTGTCAAGGAGGGCAACACATGGCACAATAAGGCTGCCCGCCACCCACCGCCTCCGGGCGGAAGGAAAAATTGCCTTAGTGTAAAGGGGTTAAAGAGAACCGCTCGCAGATAGCACTAACCGCGCGGCTTCTGGCGGCGCCCCCCCTTACAAAAAAAACAAAAAACTAAAAAACAAAACACCGAAAACAGAAAATGGAAAACTTTCTTCGGAGGTACCGCGTATGAACGAGATCAAGGCCATGTACCGCACCGTGATGGCGGACCATTTCCCCCCGGAGATGACCATCAGCTTCGGCGACCAGAAGCTGCTCTATCGCAAGCGCACCTGGAAGCTGCCCGACGCCAAAGGGGAGGTCATCGAAATGGGGCTGCGTTATGGGGAGAACCCCGGCCAGGAGGCGGC
>JBEKDQ010000047.1:0-12451 GCA_050014275.1 Desulfobaccales bacterium
TCATCCATGGTCATCTGTCGGACGGTCTTGGTTCTCATCGGGAATCTCCTTCAAACCTTGATGATTACCAATATAACACATCCGAAACTATAAGTCAAGTAGTGGATAATCGCCTTTCCAAAGGGGGGTTAGGCACTGCGCACTGCGGCTTTAGCCTGGTGGGGCGACCCTCCATGGCCGCCCGATAAGGAGGCGCCAAGGGACGGGCGCCCCACCAAAAAGGAAAATGAAAAACGGAAAACGGTCCTCCCGATGACTGACGATCAAATCAAAGTAATCATCGGCCCCGAATCCGCCGACCTGAAGGCCTCCTTTCAATGGATAACCAATTGCGGGACAGACCACTAGAAACTCAAAACTGGGAGATCCGATCACAGGCTGGAAGCCTGTGCCACTGTCGCCCCGACAACTCGAAATTCTATGAGTGTTAGCTGGGGAGAATCTTCTCCGGTTCGGCCCGAAAGGCCGGAGCCACAGCGTAGCGCACCCGGTTGGCCTTCTCGCCGTTGTGTTCCAGGACGCCCTCCTTTTGCAGCAGGTTCAGATAGCCCCAGGCGGTCTTTTTATTGATCCGGAAGTGCTCCTCAAAATCCAGCAGCCGGAACCAGCGGCCACCACTACGGCGAAGAAAGTCCCACACGGTTTCGAAAGTAAGCTTGCGTTTGCCCTCCAGAGGCAGGGACAGGCGAGACAGGGCCTGGCGCAAGGCCTCGCCGTCAATGGCCTCCGGTTCCGGGGAGGGCGCCGCGGCTTCCCGGTCCCGCGGCGGGGCGGTCCAGTCATCCGTCAAGTGCTCGAAATAATGCCCCACCTGCTCTTCGATGAGGTTCAAGAGGCGGTAGAACTGGGACAGGGTGATCTGCCCGGCCAGGCGGTTGACCAGGTAATCCTTGGCCCTTTTCCGCACAAAGGAGATCCGCTCCCGGTGCCCGGCGGGCAATCGGGTGGCGTCCAGCAAGACCTCGAAAAACATGCCGGCCACCAGGGTGGTGTCCAGGCCCGAGCCCGGGGGCCGCTGATAGGCCAGCCGGTCGCAGACCTGCAAGGCCCCGGCCTGCAAGGTGAAATCACCGAAATCGTCGGCGAAATCGGCCAACTTCTCGGGACAGGCCATGGCGATGACCTGCTCCGTCAGGACCCGCACTAAACCCAGAAAGCCCTCCCGGTCCATTAGTGAGCCCTCCCTGGCTCGGCCCGATTATAAGGCATAACTGCCCAAATGGGCAAGACCGTCCTTAGCCGATAAAGAAAACATCTGAACCAGGAGGCAGGGGCGGGCCCAGGTGTCCGCCCCATGATATGCCATGGGCCCAGGCGAGTACTATCAAGCTCCTGATGGGCGAATCCTGGCGGGATTGACATTGGCGCCTTTGGTACTTATCTTCGGTCCAGAGAATATATCTATAACCTCTGAAACTTGTTCAACAATCCTTGGCTTGGCCTTTATGGGAGAGTGGAGGTTTTTATGATGGCGGAGAACCGGCTCACAGTGACCTCGAAATTAAAGAGAACGATAGCCTGGCTCATACTGAGCAGCCTGTGGCTGTTGGCGGCCTGCGCCTCGGGTGGGGGTTACGGGCCTTCTCCCTCTTCCGGGTTGACTCCTCCTTCCCCCGGGTACAGCTATCCCTATAACAACCCAAGTTATTACATTCCAGACACCCACTCGGATTATTCCCCGGACCTTCCATGAACGCCGCCCGATCCCGGATCATCCTGTATCTGGCCGTTATCCTTTTGCCTTTACTGGTGGTGGCGGCATTCCACCTGAAAACCGAAGACGTATTCTTTTATAATCTCGGCCGCGGCTTTGCCCTACTGGCTTTTGCGATTCTCATCATGCAGGTGGTCCTGGGCGCCCGGCTCCATTGGGTGGAGGCGCCCTTCGGCCTCAATCTCACCTTTCCGTTCCACCGCCGCATGGGGACCGCGGCCGCCATCCTCCTGATCCTGCATCCCCCGTTAATGGCCCTGGGCGGCGGGGGCTGGCATTTACTCTATGGCCTCGACCTTGAATGGTACATCATGATTGCCAAGGTGGCGCTCCTGCTGCTGCTCATCAATGTTGGCCTGAGCCTCTGGCGGGCGCGGCTGGGGATTAAATTCGAAAAATGGCGCCTGGCCCATGACATCCTGGCGCCCCTGGTGTTGGTCCTGGTCTTTCTGCATAGCTGGAACGCCGGCGAAGATCTCAAGGTGCGGCCCATGCAGGTCCTGTGGCTGGTGTTCCTGGCGGTGGCCCTCCTGTTTTTCGGCTATCACCGCCTGGTCAGGCCGCGGCTGCTCCGAAACCATCCTTACCGGGTCCAGGAGGTCCGACAGGAGAACCCCGGGGTCTGGACCATCAAATTCGCCCCGCCCCCGGGGGAGCGGCGGTTCGATTTCTTGCCGGGCCAGTTCCAATTCGTCACCCTGTTCCGGGGCCGGGGGCTGCCGGTGGAGGAACACCATTTCACCATCTCCTCCAGCCCCAGCGAGCCCGGCTACCATGCTTCCACCATCAAGGAGTCGGGGGATTTCACCAGTACCATCGGCCAGACCAGGGTTGGCGATACCGCGGCCATTCACGCCCCCTTCGGACGCTTCTCTTACGTCCTGCATCCCCAATCGCGGGATCTGGTCTTTATCGCCGGGGGGATCGGCATCACCCCCTTGATGAGCAACCTGCGCCATATGCGGGATACCCAGGCGGAGAGGCGGGTCCTGCTCCTCTACTGCAACAAGACCGAGAGCGACATCGTCTTTCGGGAGGAACTGGCCCGGATGGAGGGGATGGAGGGGAGAGGACCCGAACTTCAGGTGGTGCACGTCCTGAGCCGGCCGGAAGAGGCCTGGCCCGGCGAAAAAGGCCATTTGGACCGGGAAAAGGTGGCCCGCCTCTGCGGCGAGCGTCTGGAGACGGCCTCCTTCTTTCTCTGCTGTCCGCCGCCGCTGATCCATAGTCTGGTGCCGATCTTGCGGGATCTGGCAGTAGCCGACTCCCGCATCCATTTTGAATATTTTTCTCTGTAATTAAGGGGTGTGAGCCATGGAATTTAAGATGCTTAACCGGGTGACCGCCCTGGTAATTGTCATCTCCCTGGCGGCGGCGGTGGCTTTGGCGTTTCTACGGTCGGTGTGACCTCCAGGAGCTGCTGGTCCCCCTTAAGGCGGGCGGCCTGCGGGCGGCCGTCACTTTCCGGTTGACAAAAAACCCAAAAAAGGTTACCCCCGCCTGGGGGCGGTAGTGGCACAGGGGTCTCGCCGGTGATCGGGCCGCCCTGCCCTTGGCAAAAATTGCTTCAAAAGGAGCATTATGAATGAGGGGAAGGTTCGCACGATTCATTATTATTAGGAATTACTTATGTCTGGTTCTTGCTCCTCCAGGTTGTGGCCGGCATGCTCATGAGCCTGGGTGGCCAGGGTGAATCTTACCCCCCAAAAGGTGGGGGATTTTGAGTTTCATTGCGATAATTTATGCGGCAGCGGCCACGGCAATATGGCGGGGATGATCCACGTAGTCGAATAGACTGGACAGACAGGTGGATTGGCGGACAGCCGGGGGGGCTGTGCCACATAAGATGGCGTTAAACGCGCCTTAGGTAGGCTTTTCTGCCATGCCGCTGAGCTGACCCAACTCCTGTGCCAGCTCTTGGGCCGCCCGGATCCCCGGCAGGCAGGTAAAATGGTGGCAGAGATAGGCCACCGGCGCGCCGTCGGGAGAGCTGTAAGGGCGGGCCACGGGCGCCACCGCCTCCAGGGCCGCGGAGTCCGCCGGGTTCTTCAGGAGCAGGCGCCGCTCCGGGAGGAAGATCCGGTAAGATGCCCTGAGCATCTCCTGAATGGCCGGGTCCCCGGGGGCGCCCACCAGGGTTAGGTCCAACGGCGTGGTGAGATAAAGGATTTGCACGGAGAGCAGATGGGCAAAGGCCGAGGGGGTCTCCCGGGCCTGGCCCTGGAGGACCCGGAGGATTGCCAGGGCCCGCTCCCGGTAGCGGTCTTCGTCGGTAAGGCGGTGCAGCTTGAGGCAGACCCTGGCGGCCATGGAACTACCGGAAGGCAAGGTCTGGTCATAAATGCTCCTGGCGCGCAGCAATGGCGCCTCCTGATCCCGAGCCACCAGGAAATAGACCCCGGAAACCGGGTCCAGGAACAATTCATCCAGCAGATCCACCAGACGCCGGGCAGCCGCCAGCCAGGACGGATCGAAATCGGCTTCGTAAAGCTCCAGCAGCCCGTAAGCCAGGTGGGCGTAATCCTCAGAAAAACCGGGGACGCTCACCCGGCCCTGCCGCCAGCTCCGATGGAGCCGCTCTTCCCGGAATAGCTCCGCCAGTAAGAAGCGGCCCGCCCGGGCCGCGGCCTCGTAATAGCGCCGTTCCCCCAGAACCTGGAATCCCTGGGCCAGGGCCGCCAGCATCAGACCGTTCCAGGAGGCTACGATCTTGTCATCCCGGTGCGGTGGCACTCGCCTGGCCCGGGCCAGGCGCAAGGCCTCCAGGGCCGCGGTCAGACGCTGCTCCACTTCCAGGCGACTGAGGGAGAATGCCGCGGCCAGCTCATCGCGGGAGCGGGGCCGGGTCAGGACGTTAGTCCCCTCAAAATTCCCGGCCGCGGTCACCCCCAGGGCCGCGATCGCCAGGGATGCCTGGTCTGGTCCCAGGTCTGATCCCACCACCGCTGCCATTTCCTGTAGACTCCAGACGTGGTACTTGCCTTCCACCCCTTCGCTGTCGGCATCCCAGGCGGCATAGAAGCCCCCGTCGGCAGCCTCCATGTCGCGCAGGGCGAAATCCAGGGTTTCGGCGGCGACCCTCCGGCTTAGGGGACTGCCGCTGAGCTGAAAATGCGCCAGGTAAATGGGGGCCAGCAGGGCGTTGTCGTAAAGCATCTTTTCAAAGTGGGGCACCACCCAGGCGGCATCCACGGCGTAGCGGTGAAAGCCGCCCCCCAACTGGTCGTAAATGCCGCCCCGGGCCATCTTCTCCAGGGTAAAGCCCAGCTTCTCCAGCGCCTGGGGGTCCCGGGAAAGGTGGTAATAGTACAGGATAAGGCCTAACTCCAGAGCGCGGGGAAACTTGGGGGCGCCGCCCAGGCCGCCGTGGACCGGGTCGTAATTCTGCAGCAAGCGTCGCACCGCCTGATCCACCACTTCCCGGGAAGGCTCGGCCGCCACCGCGGGGAGCTCTCCCAGGTTTTGCAGGTGATCGATGACCCGGCGGGCCAGCTCCTGGACCTGCTCCTGGTTATTGTGGTAAGCATGGCTCAGGGCCAGGAGCAGTCGGGGAAACCCCGGCAGGCCACCCCGGTCTGCCGGGGGGAAATAGGTGCCGCCGTAAAAGGGCTTCAGGTCCGGGGTGAGGAAGACGCTCAAGGGCCAACCGCCCCGGCCGGTGAGGGTGGTGACCACGTTCATGTAAGTCTCGTCCAGGTCGGGGCGCTCTTCCCGGTCCACCTTGATGGACACAAAGTGCTCGTTCAAGACCGCAGCAATGGCCTGGTCTTCGAAACATTCATGGGCCATGACATGGCACCAGTGGCAGGTGGAATAGCCGATGCTCAGGAAGATGGGCTTGTCCTCCCGGCGAGCCCTTTCCAGGGCCTCAGGCCCCCAGGGGTACCAATCCACCGGGTTATGGGCGTGCTGCTGCAGATAGGGGCTGGCGCTCTCGAGCAAACGGTTGGGGCGTGGTTCTGCCATGAGGGGATTCCTTTGCCCAAAAATGGTCTGGGTAAGCCCGGCGGCTGGCGCTCGCTCCCGGGGCTCGCCCAGAATTTATTATTAAGTTAATGACCGCGGCGCAGGTAGGCAAGTAGGGATCAGGGGGCCGGGGTGACTCGTGAGCATTTATCTCGATAAACTACCCCCTTTCAGGTCTTATGTGCTTATGATCCCGGTATTATATATTTCAATGGAGGGTCTTGCAAAAGTCCGGTTAAACCGGTTAAGGCGTCTATTCCCCCTCCTCATGGGGGAGGGGGGCGCCAGTAGTTGGTAACTATTGGATATTACACATATCTCTTTTCACCACCCCCACCCGGTGTCGCCCCTCAAGGGGGAGGGAATAAGTCAATAGCGTTGACCCTGGGTAGCCAATAATATTTTGGCAGGATGAAGGCTTATACGAGAGGAATATTTTATTAAGTTAATGACCGCGGCGCAGGTGAACAAGTTGGGGTCAGGGGGCCGGGAGGGCTCGTGAGCATTTATCTTGAATAATTTCACCCTCTCATTCTAACTACTTCCGGCAAAAGATTTACCGGGGAGAGTCGTTGCAGGCGGACTGGATGCCTTCTTGGGGCATTACCATAACTTGAGGAGACACCAGGGGAAAAGGGAGAACCCCGACGCAGACCTTTCTTGATGCCCGGAAATTGATTTAGATCTATGATTTGCCGATCAAAAGTAAGGTATGTGGTGAACAAGCAGGCGATCTATAGCAGCTATCGACACCTCGGTCCTTTAATTAGGATTTTAGGAGATGCGGAGTTGAGGGGAGGTAGGGAAAGGCCAGGAACTTCCCACTCCCCTCAACTTCCATCAGTCAAATTGAGACTCATACCTATAAGGCCCGCATGAAGGCCACCAGTTCTTTCTTCTCCTGGTCGCTAAGTTTCAGCCCCTGCACCAGGTTGAAAAACTCCACCGTATCCTCCAGGGTCAAGAGGCGCCCGTCGTGCAGGTAAGGGGGCGATTCCTTGATGCCCCGCAGTGGAAAGGTCTTGATGGGGCCGTCCTGGTTGGCCATTAAACCATTGACCATCTGGGGCTTGAAGAAGAGCTCGGTGTGTAGGTTGTGCATCAGGTTATCCGTATAATAGGGCGGCACATGGCAGGCGGCGCACTGGGCCTTGCCGAAGAAGATATCCTGGCCCTTCAGTTCCGACTCGCTGGCCTTGGTCGGGTCCAGTCTGCCGTAGAGATTGAGCTTGGGCGCCGGTGGAAAGTCCAACAGCTCCTGGACCTCCGCCATATCGTGCACCTGGCTGCCTCGCTCCAGGATGTTCACCCCCTTCTTGGTGGCGATGACCGGGTCGCCATCGAAGTAGGCGCCCCGCTGCTCAAATTCGGTGAAATCCTCCACCGATTTTAGGGCCCGCTGGGAGCCGAAGAGCCGCTGGATATTGACCCCGCGCAGCGATGGGGTGTTGATGCGATGCCGGAACTCCTGGGGCCGGATATCCCCCGCCAGGTGGGTGGCGCCGTTGGTGTGGCCGTTGACGTGGCAGTCGAAGCAAGCCACCCCCTGGCTGGACAGCTCAGAGCGCCGGTCCTCCGTCTGGTTGAACTGCTGCTGCATGAAGGGGGTGACCAGCAGGCGCAGCCCTTCCAACTGCTTGGGGTTGAGGATGCCGTTAAAGAGCTCGTAATAGTTCATCCGGGTCACCAGCTTGCCCTGGGAGACGTCCCCCAGGTCGGGCCGGGTGGTAAGGAAGATGGGCGGTGGAAATTCCGGCAGAAAGCGGTCCGGCAAGTCGAAATCCAGGTCGAAGCGGATCAGGTCCCGGCTTCCTGCTTTTTCATTTCCTCGATCATAAATTTTGGGAAGACCATACCGCCCTCTTTATGGTTGGGGTGGGGAAGAGGCAGGAAACCCGCGGGCCATAAGCCCTTTGCCTTGATCTCCTCCGGGCTCATGGCTCCCAGGTTCTCCCAGGTCAGACCCGAAACCAGCTTCACTCGCACCCCCTCCTGGACGGCTTTGCCCCGGGTCATGGTGACCCCCGGAGCCGGATGATTGTCCAGATCATAGCGCATCTTCAAGAGTTCCTGCTGCCGTTCCATGATCTTAGGCTTCTCCGCCTTCATGCGCGCCATGATGTTGGCAAAGGGCTCCTTGATGTCCACCGGGGCGTAACTGGAAGGCACTTCCTTGGCCGCTTCTTTAGCTGCCTGGGATGACCACCCCATCCCCAAGACGAATCCCGTTACCAGGATTGCCAGTACCAGGACCAGGTCCGCATGCTGCGGCTCGTTTTCATGACCGCACCTCCTTCGACTCCAGCTTTTGTTTCAAGATATTAAGGACTCCTGGAGCAAAAAAAAGGCCCGCCTGGCTTTACTCCTTCTTTTAGCGTTGTAAAAAAGTTAGAAAAATTTACCTTCCCCAGGAGAAGGCCAATGGCGGCGAGAGAACGTCATCGACGAAGGACTTGACAATGATCCCGAAGGCCGCGCCGATGAAGATTCCCACGGCCATATCCACTACATTACCCCGCATGGCAAACTCTTAGAACTCCTTGAACATCGCTCTCACCTCTTTTGAGATTATGCGATAGCCTTTATCCTAATTGTCTTGATTCTGCCTGATAAAGGGCTAATTTTGCCTGAGCCAGTTTTTTATGGAGTGCTTCCACCTTTGCCAGGTTCTTGGCGACCAGCGCCTTTAGGATATCCCCCTCGATTTCGGCCACCTCTAAGCGCTTGTAGTAGTCCATAGACTCCTTAAGGTGCGCCAGGACGATTTTCCCTGTGAGGATGGGATGGTTGTTGGTCACGTTGGCATCCTTGAACTGGGTGCCGTGTTCCAGCTCCACTTCCAGCCCGGCAGAAAAGTCTTCCAAGGGAATATCCATGCCCTCAGTATTGACTTCTGAAAGTATGATTTGGGCTTCCTCCGGGATAATTTTGGGCTCCGTCCTTTTGGACCAGTCGCTGAGGCTCAATTCTTTGCAAACTCTCTGAACTTCTTGCACCGTGACGTATTCGGGAAGTTGCATCGATCCATCCTTTCTAATTTATTTTGTTCACCCGCGTTAAGTATTACACTTCGAAAGTGGTAACCTTATGACACCTGGCAACCTACCTTTGCAGGCAGGCGCCTTCGTCAAGGGGCTGTTTTCTTACATGCGGGGTCCCCGCTTTTTTATGGGGACCCCCTTTGAAATTTTAGAGGCAGGCCTGTTTATTTAATCAAGCGCGGATCAATGTTTCCGGGCCCACCACATTCCGGTAGGTAGCAGGTGGTATCCTTGAATTCACACTCCTGCCGGCAGGTGGGACAGGATCTTGGCGGCTTGGGCGCCTCTATTGTAAAGCCGCACTTGCTGCACTTCCAGAAGGTTTTTGCTTCCTGTTGGCTCATGGCATCTATCTCCTCGTCTTTGATGGATTAGTTGGAAAGACTATTGAGTGGCCTTCGCTCGATTCTCTTGAGACGATCCAGCCAGGCGTTCAACCTCTGTTACCTCTAACCACAGTCCTTCGGCTAAGCGCCGGACGTAATCAGGGTGGTGGGAACGTCGGCTTCATCTGTTCATAAATCTGCTCTGCATCAGGGCGCCTTTGGCTCGCAGCGATGAGTTCAGCATGGCCAGCCATTGGGGAGTGAGTTAGCAACCTTTATCCCGCAACCCCTTGAGCATTTGTTCCAGACGTTTTCGAGGATCAGCCACTAAATTCCTCCAAGACGCATCGAACGCCCCTTATATTCATATGGTCATTATCTATTGAGAGTCAATATCCAATAAAAGAAGTTTAGCGGGTTGACCGGGACACACAGTTATCCGCCGCCCTAGCCCAAATCGGTTTTTCAGGCTTGCCCAAAATATGACCCCACGTTCATGCGAAACAAAATTTTCCACTGGTCCCCGATTGTTGATACCTTGCCATGTGGGAGACTTAGCGGTGGACCAGGGAACAATGCAGATATGGGCTGGATAAGGAAAGTTTTCCGGAGGGGGCAGGTTTTATCCCACTGGACTTGGCTACCACCCTTGAGAAAATAGTTGCCCAAGGCTAGTGGCAGGTTCTTTAATGCGGGGAATGAATGTGTGATTCGGCTCATGACCAGTAGGGTCCGGCAACAAAATTGCAAGGGGAAGATTACACTATCTCGCAGTTAAACTCTCAACATATTATATCGATGCAATAAATCCCCTCTCCCCTGCGAGGGGAAAGGGTTAGGGTGAGGGGTGGCTTCATTGGCCGTTACCTACCCCCCTCACCCTGCCCTCTCCCCCCCCAAGGGGGGAGAGGGAAATAGCTTGTAATTCCATGAATTGCTCAGATAGGGGCATAGCTAAGTTCAAACAAATCCCTACTGCCTGCCGCATAGCAAAAACCTCCCCCGGACACTACTGGCTCATGACCCCTTTTAGCATGACGCTTATTTAAGGCATATCACTTTTGGAGGCTCGTGGAAGGGATGATGCAACCGGAGATGGTGCGGTAGACTGTTGATTTTAGAAAATCCTTGTGCTATCATGTTACCGACCCATTTTTCCAAAATCTGAGGCATTGAAGTAGATGTTAGTGTGTTGGATTAAGAAGATTTCCTTGGCCCCAATTTTGGCAAACATGAGTCGGATATTAATCATAAACATAATACAATTACTTAGCAAATTTCCACTATTTGGTGGACATCACCGGAGAAAACTTATGGTGAAATTATTTAATAAAACTCTTTCCCTTGTCGTGGTTTTATGTTTTCTCGCCGTTCAGATGCCAGTAGCATCGCAGGCAGGACCAATCCAGAATGCGAAAGAATGGGCAACCCAAAAGTTTTCCAGTACAACACCAAATATGGAGCTTTCATATAGAGAATTTTACTCGAAATCATCTACATATATATCGTGGGTTGCTGGTGCTTGTGCTGCCGTAGCCTGTGCCTTAATTGTCATTTCTACTGGCGGCACAGCCTTGCCTATTGTTGGTTCAATTGGGACCTGGATAGGGAGTGCAGCCGGTTTGACAGGAGTGGCAGCAACAAATTACGGTCTTGCACTTTTAGGGGGAGGTAGTCTTGCCGCGGGGGGTTTTGGAGTTGCGGGTGGTACCATTCTCAGTGCGGTTTTAGCAGGCACGAGCGATATCGTTTTTAGTTTTGCGGGTGATACACTATTTGAAATGTATGAGAAAAACAAATTTTTCGAAAATGCAAAAAAGTTACCAACATTGCCCCTCCCGGGAAAAGATGATGGGCCTAAATCATTACAAAAGGTTGTTCAATATATTGATAGTTACTATGTACATGATAAACCCAGTTATGATGATGAAAATGTTGGCGTTATTAATAATGCGATTGCCCAACTGAAGCATAACATTCAGTATAACGATAAAGATGAGCGCAATATAGAGCAACTATTGACAATGGTATCACTCTTACAGTTTAATATAGGGCAATATGATGAAGCATCAGCCACAGCAAAAAATGTTATTGAGATTTTTAAGAGGCGCGAGTCGGATAAGAACAGGGATTTTGTAGGAGTTTATCCATCTACCTTAAATGTAGAACAATACCCCTTTTTAAAAACCAAAACGAAATGTTCTATCCCTCTAAGTATTTGGGGGATAAGTTCTTTATCTAATCCTGACGTCAATATCAGTGAAACGACTTCCGCCATGAGACAGGCAATCCTTCTTGAACCAAATAACAAAATGAATCCATTGATTATCTCTTTGTATTTGGATAGGCTTTTATTAAGGCAGGATAAGATAAAAAAGAATTATTTTGATCACCTGATCTCTGCTATTAATGGTATCAAAGATAAAGGTATTTCAACACCTTGCTACCAAATCATTCTTTTCCGAAGCCTTATAATGGCCAAAAGATACCAGGATTTCTTGAGGATTGTTAAAAGAACCCCCCTTAATAATTTTAAAGATGAGATGGCAGTTATTGATAACTGCAAATTTGCGTTAGAGGAATATAGAGGCTATAACGACATAAGTCAAATGTGCTTAGATCAAATTAATAAAGATAATGATTTTATGAAAAAAGAGAGCAATCGAAAAGGGTATAATGAAATGACAAATTCTTGTGCCAAATACGTCGCCAATTATGAGCAATTAAATGATGATTTACAAGATATCATAAAAGGAGGCCCTACAAGCAGTTGATTGAAGATGTCAATGATCTTCTTTATAATGCAGGATAATCGTAATGATATCGAAGGAAGAAGATAAATATGAAAATCAAATCACGTTTGCGTAGTTTTATTTTATTAACTTTATTAACTTGTTTATTGCCTTGTAAGGTCTATGGCTTAGAGGAAGAAGCAAGGATAGCTTATAACCCCCCTTTGGAAAAGGGGGTAGGGGAGATTTAATATAACCTCTTGAAAACCATCTAAATTCCCCTTTTTCAAAGTGGGACTTAGCCATGCCGAAATCCAGCCTTCCAGTCCTGATATTATGTCCAACTAATTACCACTAGTATCGTGTCGCGGGAATATCTTTAATATCTCTTGGCCCCAAAACTCCCCTCCCTGAGAGGGGAGGCAAGATTTTGATAAATTCCCAGTCATCCCAGCTATCTTTAACGCCCAGAAGGAGAGGTGTTAAGGGAAACTGAATGCGGCTAATCCGCGTTCTTATAGACGGGTTAGGTCGCTAAACTCTTCCTGAGCGCTGAGACGGGCGATTTCTGCCAGAAGCCCTTGCAGCTCCGGGGGATCGCGAAATTTGATTTCCAGATGGAAATCGGGGCCCTCAAACACGGGGGGCGGCTGCAGGCGAACCCGGGGGTGG
>JBEKDQ010000048.1:0-12266 GCA_050014275.1 Desulfobaccales bacterium
ACCTGGAAAATGTGGTGCCGAAAGACAATCGCGTCCATACAACTATTTGATATCACTATATTTTAAAAAACTGACTGTAGAACTTGGGTCTGAAAGTATTGATTACACCTTGCCACCATTCATGGGCATGAACCGGGCCGCCCTTCTCCCTCTGGCCAACGGCTACACCCTGCTGCTGGCCTGCCTGATGATCTACCTGATTCCGCTGGTCTGGCAAACTCCCCTGATCCGGGCCGAGGCCATGTACGCCCTCATCCCCAAAGAGATGCTGGCCTCGGGCTCCTGGCTGACCCCCACCCTCAACGGAGTCCCTTACTGGGACAAACCCCCCCTTCTCTACTGGCTCAACCTGCTGTGCTATAAATTTTTCGGGGTCTCTGACCGGGTGGCCCGCCTGCCCCTCCTGGGGGTGACCTTGGCGGAGGTCTGGGTCACCTACCTCATCGGCCGGCGCCTGTTGGGAAGGGAGGCGGCCTGGCTCGGGGGCTTGGCCCTCTTGAGCAGCATCGGCTTTTTTGCCCTGCACCTGCAGATCCTCACCGATCATCTCATCACCCTTTTTCTGGCAGCCTCGCTCTATTTCCTGCTGCGCTGGCAGGAGCAGCCGTCCGGCAAGTGGAGCGCCCTCTTCTTCCTGGCCCTGGGGCTGGGATTTCTCAGCAAAGGCTTCATCGGCCTGGTATTCCCAGGGCTGATAGTCGTCTTCTATGCCTGGCAGTTGCGCCGGGCCAGCCTGCTCTCCATTTTATGGTCTCCGCTGGGCCTGGCCGTGCTTTTCCTTCTCCTGGTCCCCTGGTTGACGGCCTGCGAGCTGGCCAACCCGGGGTTCATCAAATTCCAGATCGTTAATGAACAGATTTTGCGCTTCCTGGGAAGGCGCCAGCCGCAGGACATCAACTCCTTCCCCCTTGCCGGCTTCTGGCTCTTTCTGTGCATCTGGCTGAGTCCCTATACACCTCTGCTCCCCGGCGCCTTCTGGCGGTTCTGGAGGGAGACCGGGGAAGCCGCCCACCGCGCCGGCCGGCTTCTGGTCATCTGGCCCGCGGTGATCCTGATCTTTTTTAGCCTGTCCTCCAGCCGCATCGAATACTACTCCCTGCCGGCCCTGCCACCCCTGGCCCTGCTCATCGGCTGGCGCCTGAAGCGCTATCTGGATACCCCCGGGGACCGCGGCCCCCTCTGGGCCCTGCTGATCATCGGCCTCTTGGGGCTGGCCACCCTGTTTCTCCTCCCCTATTTGGAGCAGGTCTGCGCTGCCAATCGCCGGGAGTTCGCGGGCATGTTCTGCCTCATCGCCCCGGTGGCCCGCCCGGTAACTTACCTGATCCCGGCCCTGGCCCTGGCGGGCTTCTATGCCGGCTGGACCCGGCGACCCCGTCTGGCCGTGGCTTGCTACGGCGTCCTGGCCCTTTCTCTGATCTTGTTCACCTTTCGCATCTGGCTGACCCTCATGCCGGCCATGAGTGACCAGATCCCGGGGCTATGGCTCCGGCAAAACGCCGCTTCCGGCGACCTGGTGGTCATGGAGCAGATCGAGGAGTACGAATACGGCGCCTCCCTGGCCTTTTACGCCGACCGCCCGATACTCATGGTGAAGCGCTACGGCCTCCCTCAATTTCCCCACCCGGTTCCCCCGGCAAAGGACTACCTCATTACCCCCGAGCGATTGCAAAACTTGTGGCAGGGGCCGGCTAGGGTCTTCCTGCTGATCGACGACGCCACCCCGCCGGAGCCCTGGCTGAAAGGGGCGGAGGTGCCCCTGGCCCTGCCCGGTAAACGCCTGCTGGCCAACCGCTAAAGGAAGGTTTTCGGTTTTTCGTTTTTATTTCATATTATCCTTGACGTAACGAATAATTTGCCTTATATTTTAAAGACAATGATTGTGAGCTTCAGAGACAAGCGAACGCGCGAGTTCGCCGAAGGAAATCGGGTAAAAGCCTTCTCCGGATTCGAGCGGAAAGCGGAAATGAAGCTCGACGAGCTGGAGTCTGCCACTTCGCTACTGGACCTGGACTTGCCCGGCAATCGGCTGGAAGCACTCAAGGGCGACCGTAAGGGTCAATACAGCATCCGAATAAATGAACAATGGCGGATTTGCTTCGAGTGGCCCAAAGGCGCGCCGGGGCCGGTAAATGTTAAAATCGCCAATTACCATTGAATGAGGTGCATTATGGGACGCAGTGCCATACATCCAGGCGAGCATCTCGCCGAACAACTTGAAGAGCTGGACATGAGCGCCGCGGAATTGGCTCGCCAGCTCAAGGTGCCCACCAACCGTATAACCGAAATCCTGAACGGCCAGCGCGCCGTGACCGGGGACACGGCCTTGCGCCTGGGCCATTTCTTCGGGACCAGCCCGGAGTTCTGGATGAACCTGCAAAAGCTCTATGAGCTGCGGCTTGCTGAGCAAAAATCAGGGGAAACGATCAAAGACTTGCCGACGCTGGCAAAGCACATGAAGAAACAGGGCGGAGATTTGCGACCTGGGACAATCTAAAAGGTTTAGGTGGAATTATGCCCATAACTGCCGCACAAAAAGCATCGGCCGAACAACGGCAGTGGACAGCAGCAAGAGAAAGAGCACCACAAGTGAGGCTTGTGGCTGGACCTGGCACGGGGAAGTCTCACACAATCGAGAAGCGGGTTGCCCACCTGCTAACAAATGGAGCAACTCCCGGCAATGTCTATGTGATCTCATTCACGCGGGCCACGTGTGCCGAGTTGAGTGCTCATATTCAATCATTTTGCAGCAATCTCCATTGTGCAGGCGCCGCAACTCAGGTGCGGGTATCGACGATGCATTCGCTTGCTCTTCGAATTCTGCGCCGGGCCAACTTACTCACTTCATATCTCAGCACGCCAATCATATTAGACGATTGGGAGCAGACCAATATCTATGATAGAGAATTTGCCAGCAGTCTTGGATGTACCCCTACGCGCGCCGCCGAAATCAGACTTGCTCACGACGCCCAGTGGCAAACCCTGAACCCCCAATATGTTAACCAGGCGCAGATAACGCCTGCTGAGGTTCAGGGGTTCAACGCCTTCCACTCCGCACGGACCAACCTCTATAGCTGCGTGTTGCCAGGCGAGGTAATCTACAAATGCGTTGAAGCGCTCCAATTGGGCGCGTTGCAATCAAATCAATTGCCGCAAATTGATAATCTGATCGTCGATGAATATCAGGACCTCAATGCGTGTGATCAGGAATTTGTCCATTTGCTATGCGTGAATAACACGGTTTTGTTTATAGCTGGGGATGATGACCAGAGCATTTATTCGTTCCGACATGCAAATCCAAATGGCATCATACAATTCGAGGCGGTTTATCCGGCATCTATTACACATAACCTGACTGACTGTTTCCGCTGTACGCCGGTGATCCTTAGCGCCGCTAGTCGGTTGATCACCTATAATCTAGGGCGGATTCCCAAAAACCTTGCTTCTCTCTATGCCGCTGCATCGCCACCCGTTCAGGGCCGAATGCTGGTATGGTCCTTTCAAACGCCCCAAGAAGAGGCAAGGGCTATTGCGAAATCTTGCCATGCACTGATCAATGCTAACGCTGGCATGAAGGGAAGGGAAGACGAAATCGTAATCCTGATCTCCAACCGCAGGGTTCAACTTGATATCCTGACGCAAGCATTGGGGAACCTTGGCCTCGCCTATGCCCCCCCTCGGGGTGGAACCCTCATAAACGAGCATGAAGCCATTAGGGCGGTCTATACCCTTCTCCGGATAGCCAGGGACAACTCAACTGGTGAAGAAGACTATCCGGCGCATCGTGACATTTTTGAATTCCTTTCCGGTGTCGGGGCTATGATTGCAAAGGCCGTGGCGGATGGGTGCATAACCAATCATCAGAACTTCCGTCAACTATTCTATCTCCCGAGTTGTCCGGGCTGGCTTTCTGGAAGATGCCCCTCAGCAGTCCAGCGTGTTATGGCGGTTGTCCAAGCCGTTGGCGCATGGAACATGAGCGATACGTTATCAACTCGGAGCTCCGACATCACCGCTCCCCTTTCATCGCAAATTTTCACTTCGGGCCAGAATGCACCAAACATCTTATCAATATGGAATGCACTTGTTGGCGCACTATCACCCCAAATGACACTTGAAGAGCTCCTTCAATTTCTCGCGGCTGACAATGAGTCAGATCAACAGGCCGTTCTCGATATGTCAAATCAACGCATTGACACAACCGAGCCCGCAGCCCAGGTGCCTGTTCAGAAGCGCATAAGGATTATGACAATGCATGGGGCCAAGGGGCTGGGCGGGAAGGTCGTGTTCATCCCAGGCACGGAACAGGGTATTATGCCGAGTTTTAGGGACTTGAAGACTACAGGGCTACTTCTAGAGCAACGGCGACTATTCTATGTGTCCGTCACAAGGGCCATGGCCTGTTGTATAGCCTCTCATGCGGCCCAGCATTCAGGCGCACAAGCGATGGCCTTAACCCAGAGTTCTATTGCGCGCCTGACGCGCTCTCAATTCCTGAATGAGATGAATGTTCCGAGTGTGACACGCAACTCAGGGTTAAGCCCTGCAGAAGCAGCCGCGATAATATCAGAAATTAATGACCTATGATCGACCGGCGGTCGATCAGCGAAGTTATTATACTTACCGCCGTAGTCTCTTCAACCTCGCCGGGTTAACGACGGTATAAACCGGTCGCGGGCCTAATGGCGGCTGTCCTTGGTGGCGGCTGAATCGGCCTTCAGGAAACAGGCTCACCCTGGTCCCCTCACATACCCTCCCCTTCCCGGCGATTTTTTAATATACTGATGGCAAATCCTTCCCTTTGGAGAGCCAATAATGCTGAAAATTGTGGCAGGACGAGCCCCACTGGCCGCCTTGATCTGCCTGACCATCCTGGCTGGGCCGCTTTCGGCCCAGATGGACATCTACGAGGAAGAATCCGGGGTTCCGGCTAAGGCCCAGGACCTTTTCCATCAGGCCCAGGGTTTGGAACAGAGCGGCCGCGGCGAGGACGCGATCAAGGCCTACCAGAAGGCCATCCTCCTGGAGCCCAATTATGCCGAGGCCCGGCAGGAGTTAGGTCTGGCTTATGCCAATTTGAACCGCTTCCCGGAAGCGGTCCAGGCATTTAAGGGGGTCGTTCGCCTGCAGCCCCAGTCGGCCATGGCCCAGGAAAACCTGGGGGCGGCCTATATGAAAATGGGGCGTTTTCCGGAGGCCCGGGACGCCTTCCTGAAGGCGGTGCGCCTGCGCCCCGACGACCCTGAGAACCACTACAACCTGGGGTTGGCCCTGGGCAAAATGGGCCGGGATAAGGAAGCCCTGGCCGAGTTTGTCCAGGCCGTTAAATTTCAGCCTGACATGGCCCGGGCCCACCGCAACCTGGGCCAGGCCTACCTCAACCTGGGCCGCCTGGAGGAGGGCGGCAAAGAGCTGAAGGAAGCGGCGGCCCTGGACCCCAAGGATCCCCAGGTCCATTATGCCCTGAGCGCTTACTATGCCAGGGCCGGGGACGTCACGGCCGCCAACCGGGAATTCAAAACCCTCCAGGGCCTGGACAAGGATCTGGCCCAGAAGCTGGTGGAACAGATTCGCAAATGAGCCGGCCTTCAGGAAGGATTCCCTCGATCCCAACCGAAGATTTCCAGGAGCCGCGGCCAGGAATGACCCGGGGAAGCGCCCCGCCGACGCTCCCCCAAACCTTTCTGGACCGGATGGCCTCCAATTGTCAGGTGGCCGCGGCCACCCAGGCCGGGGGCTACTCCCTGTGCGGCGCCTTACTTAGGCTGCGGCAGCTCTATAAATGGGAACATCGCCTGCCACCCTGGCGGGAGCCGGAACCCGCCGCAGTGCTGGAGTGGATTGAAGCCAGGGAGCAAGCCTGGGAGACCCTGGAAGGAGCCGCCTGGCAGCGGCTCCCCCTAGGAAGGCGGCGCTTCCAGCCTCTGGCGGTGGCTGAAATCAACCGGCGCCTGATTCCCCTGGGCTTTGCCTATGGGGCCGGCCTGACCCGGGGACAGACTCCCACCTGTTTCCTGGCAGAACTGCAAGAAGTCCGGCGCCGGGGTGACCTGACCATCTTGTTGCTGGGCCAGGAGTTGGCCCGGGACCTGGACGGGGCCCCGGCCTTGCGCCAGGGGCCCTGGATTTACGTCCGCCGCCAGGCCTGGGAATTTTATCTCTGGGACCGCCTCTCCGACCCCATCCAGCAGCACAAACCCTTTCTGCAAGTGGCCCTGGGGACTTACGGGCTGGAGCTGGCCAGCCTGCTCGGGGACCCTGCGGCCCATTGGCCCGGGTTTGAGGCCTTCCTGGCCGGGGAGTTGGAGGCCATCATCCACCACGAAGTTGGGGAGGCTCTGGAGCCCAGCCTGGGACCGGCCTTTGCCGCGCTTTTGGACCTTGCTCCCCATAGCCGAGTAGAGCTGTGGCTCCGGACCCTGAAAGACGCCCTGGCGGAAGTCAACGAATGGGGCCGCCTCGCCTACCTGATCGAGGAGCGCCGTCTGGCTTCCCTGGCGTTGCTGCTGGCCTTGCGGCCTCCCCTTTACGCCTCGCTCATGCCGGAGCTGGAGCCGGCCTTCCAGCGCCTGCGTGACTCCGGTGATTGGGGGCCCCTGGCCGCGGCCCGGGAACAGATTCTCGACCGTCTGCGGCAGGTGGCCGGGGACTTGCATGATCTCCTGGACCGCCCGGAGAGCGCCCGCGGCGACTGGCTGCAGGCCGAAATCCAGCGGCGCTATCTGGCTCCCTTGGGGCTGTAGGCCGGATTTCCTCCCACTGCGCACCATACAGAATCTTTGCATTTTGGCCGGCAACCGGCTATAATTAATTAAAAAATCATATTAAGGGGTTGAGGCTCGGACCACCCGGCTCAGCAGGCGAAGGGCAGGCGACCTCAGCACAGGCTGGAAGCCTGGGCCACCGTCGCCTCTGCGATGTCTTTTTCGAAAACTCGAAACTGAAAACTCGAAACTCGAAATGCCTGATCCGCATAAAGAAAAAATCTTGATTCTGGACTTCGGCTCCCAGTACACCCAGCTCATTGCCCGACGGGTGCGGGAACTGAAGGTCTACTGCGAAATTCACCCCTTCACCCTGCCGCTGGCTCGCATCCGGGAGTTTGCCCCCGGGGGCCTCATCCTCTCCGGTGGGCCCCGCAGCGTCTATGAGCCTGACGCTCCCAGTCTCGATCCGGCGGTCTTTTCCCTGGGGGTGCCGGTCCTGGGCATTTGTTACGGCATCCAGCTTATGAACTACCTGCTGGGTGGGAAAGTTTCCCCGGCCGCCTCCCGGGAATACGGCTACAAGCCCTTCAACATCCTGAACACCCAGGACTTGTTCGTAGGCCTCAATCCTGAGGAACAGGTCTGGATGAGCCACGGCGACCTGGTGGAAGAAGTGGCCCCGGGCTTCGAAATCATTGGGGCCAGCGATACCTGTCCCGCCGGGGCGGTGCGCCACCGGGAGCGGCGGCTTTACGGGGTGCAGTTTCACCCGGAGGTGCACCACACTCCCCGGGGCAAGGTGATCCTCAGCAATTTTCTCTTCCGGATCTGCGGCCTCAAACCCCTGTGGACCATGCACTCTTTCATCGAGGCCGCCACCGCCGCCATCCGCCGGGAAGTGGGGGACCAGCGGGTCATCTGCGCCCTGTCGGGCGGGGTGGACTCCTCAGTCACCGCCATCCTGGCGTACCGGGCCATCGGGGACCGCCTCACTTGCGTCTTCGTGGATAATGGCCTGCTCCGCCGGGGTGAGGCGGAGGAAGTGCTTAACCTTTTCCGGGACCACCACCACCTGAACCTGGTGCACGTGGACGCCACCGACAAGTTCCTGCAAATTCTGCAGGGGATCATTGACCCGGAGGAGAAACGCAAGCGCATCGGCCACGAATTCATCTCAACCTTTGCCGCCGAGGCGGAGAAGCTGGGCGGGGTGAAATACCTGGCCCAGGGCACCCTTTACCCCGACGTCATCGAGAGCGTCTCCTTCAAGGGCCCTTCGGCCACCATCAAGACCCATCACAACGTGGGCGGCCTGCCGGAGATCATGCCTCTGAAGCTGTTAGAGCCACTACGAGAGCTTTTCAAGGACGAGGTCCGGGAAGTGGGCCGGGAATTAGGCCTACCGGACCGCCTGGTCTGGCGCCACCCCTTCCCCGGGCCGGGGCTGGCCATCCGCATCCTGGGGGAAGTGGACCGGGAACGCCTGGACATCCTGAGGCAGGCGGACGCCATCGTCATCGAAGAGATGTTGACCACGGGCTATTACCGCCAGGTATGGCAGGCCTTTGCGGTGCTGCTGCCCATCCGCACCGTGGGGGTTATGGGGGATGAGCGCACCTATGAGAACGCCATCGCCCTCAGGATCGTCGATTCCGCCGACGCCATGACCGCGGATTGGAGCCGCCTGCCCTATGAAGTTTTGGCCCGGCTGGCCAATCGCATCATCAACGAAGTGAAAAGGGTGAACCGGGTGGTCTATGACATCTCCTCCAAACCGCCCAGCACCATTGAATGGGAGTGAAAAGGCAGTTGTCAGTAGTCAGTTGCCAGTTGCCAGTAAAGACGAAAAATGAAATTGGAATTTCTTGGCGATGCCCTTGACCATTGGAAAGGCTCTGTTTTTGAAGGCTTGCAGAGTTCTAACGTTTTAAATGGGTTTCGTGTCGACGCCATGATTAGTGATATTGGTAATTGGGCTCCTGAACACTTGTCTTTATATGCAAAGCTTCTACGTGTTAAGAGCCATAAGATTGTTGAACATAAAGGCACCCTTGATAGAAACCGGAAAGAATATTTCGATGAAATCCCCCGTTCTGGCGATCTTTTTCTCGATCCAGATACAGGGATAATGCCTTGTTCTGGTGGAGACATTCGGCATCTCAAACATGAAGAACTATTTTCTCTAATGAACTACGAAGGGAAGCGTGTTGTGGCGGTCTATCAGCATGGAAGCCACACTATGTCTTTGAAATCCCGAGTTGAAGATGTTTTAAATATGCTGCGTTCTGTCCATCCGAATTGTTATTGTGCCTCATACTATTCGAGTTCGTGTAACGTTACACTTCTATTTTTCAGTTTTCAACGTAATCACATTGAAAGTGTTAATCGCTACTTTCATAAATTACTTGGTTCGCATGGAGATAAGCGAATTGGACTATGGATTTGATGATTGACAGTAAAAAAACTGATTACTGAATACTGATTACTGTTTCAATAACATGGCGACCCCTAAGAAAGATAAGGCCACTGCTCCTCCATCCCCGCGGCCGGCGCCGGCCCCCGGCCCCACGACCTTCCGGGAGATTCTCGGCCAGGAGCGGGTCATCTCCCACCTGAAGACCGCCGCGCAAAAAGGCCGCCTGTCCCATGCCTACCTGTTTCTGGGCCCGGAAGGGGTGGGCAAGGCCTCCACGGCCCGGGCCCTGGCTGCGGCCCTCAACTGCCAGGAGCCCTTGGCGGACGGGGATGCCTGCGGCGCCTGCGCCTCCTGCCGGAGGCTGGCGGCGGGAGTTCATCCGGACTTCCTGGCGATTAGCCCGACCAAGGAGTCCAACCAAAAGCTCCAGATCAAGATCGATCAGATTCGGGAGTTCCGCCGCCTCACCGCCTATCCGCCCTTCGGCGACGGCTGGCGGGTGGCCCTGATCAAGCCGGCGGAAGCCCTGACCGCCTTTAACGACGCGGCGGCCAACGCTCTGCTGAAGACCCTGGAGGAGCCGCCGGAGCGGCATCTCCTGGTGCTCACCGCCCAGGTGGAGGCGGACCTGCTGCCCACCGTGGTCTCCCGGTGCCACAAGCTCGCCTTCGTCCCACTGCCCGCCGCCCTGGTGGCCCGAGAACTCGAGGAACGCCGGGGGCTGGCGCCGCCCCAGGCCCGGCTGCTGGCGGCCTTGAGCGGCGGCTCCCTGGGCCGGGCCCTCACCCTGGACCCAGGGGCCATCCTGGCCCAACGCCGCCAGGTGCTGGCCGATCTGGAGGCCCTCTCCGGCGGCTCGGCCAGCCTGGCTTGCGATTGGGCCCAACGCCTGGCCAAGAGCCGCCCTGACCTGGATTATTTCCTGTCCCTGGCCCAACTCTGGTATCGGGACCTGCTCCTCTACCGTTTTCGTGCCCCCAAATCCTTGCTGGCCCACCAGGACCTGCTACCGGAGATGGCCCGGGAGGCGGCTGCCCCTCTGGATAGGTTGTTTCAGCAATTTACCGCCCTGGGCACGGCCCAGCGTCATCTTCAGGCCAATCTCAACCCGGAGTTGACCCTGGACATCCTGGGGTTGCGCCTGCAACGCCGAGGACAGTCACATGCCGCTCGCTAAGGTTTGCCTGGGACCCGGCTTTCCCTGCTGCCTCCTGGACTCCGGCGGGGTGGAGATCGAGCGCAACGACCGGGTGGTGGTGCAAAGTGACCATGGCCTGAAGCTGGGGAGGGTGAAGACGGTCTTCGGTGACGCCGACCCGCAGCTGTTCCGGGACCAGATTAAGAGCATGCTGCGCCTGGCCACTCCTGAGGACCTGCTGCAGGAGGAACAGAACCGGGCCCTGGAAAAACGGGCCTGGGAGCATTGCCTGCGCCGCGTCCAGACCCACCGCCTGCCCATCTACCTGGTACAGGTGGACTGCCTCTTTGACGCCTCCAAGATCATTTTTTACTTCACCGCCCCAGGCCGGGTCGATTTCCGGGAACTGGTCAAGGACCTGGTGCAGGAGTTCCGCATCCGCATCGAGTTGCGCCAGATCGGGGTGCGCCATCGGGCCAAGATGGTGGGCGGCCTGGGAATCTGCGGGCGGGGGCTGTGCTGCGCCTCCTTCCTCAGGGACTTCGAACCGGTCAGTGTCCGCATGGCCAAGGAACAGCAGCTCAGCCTTAACCCCAACAAGATCTCCGGTATCTGCGGTCGCTTGATGTGCTGCCTCACTTACGAATATGCCGCCTATCAGGATGTCAGAAAACACCTGCCCAGGGTGGGCAAACGCATCCAGACCCCCGCAGGGGAAGGCAAGATCATCCGCTACAACCTGATCCGGGAAACCGTGACCCTGGAATTGGAGGACAAGCAAGAGTTGGAAGTGGCCCTGGCGGACCTCAACGCCGGCGACACCCCGGCGAACTCCAATTAACCAGAGGTTGAAACCTTAAGGCGTTGCATCTGGTATTAATCTAATCAGGCATCTGGCAAGGCTGCAGCGAGGTTAGCATGGACGATTCCGACCGCGTCCTCGAATCCCTAAAGGTACAGATCAAGAAGGAGATCGTCGACAACTACTTCGCCGACCGCGTCTACCTGGATGAAGAGCTGGATTTACTGCGCCAGGAAACCGAGTCCTACCACAAGGAGTTTGAGCTGCTGGGCCGCCGCTTCATGGCCCTTTTTCAGGCCCTGGGCTCCGAGGCCGGCTGCGGCCTGCTCATGGAGGTCCTGGGCCTCAAGGATTGGCCTTTTTATGAATCATACCGCGCCCTGCCGGAGCGAGAGCGCCAGGAACTCCTGAAAGATCAGCGCCACCGGGGCTTCACCGCCAGCCGCCGCTTCCGCAACCTGATCCTGGACCTTTACGAACGGCTTTACCGGGACAGCGCACTCCTCAGGGAAAATTACGAAAGAATACTCATCCACCTGAAACTCATCAACGAAGACATCGACAAGTTCAACCGATCATATGACTTCGGGCTCCTGGCGGCCCAGATCGAGGCCCTGGAGGGCCGGAGCGAGGTGATTTCCGGGGGTCTGTTGTCCCCGGAGCGGGAGGAGATGTCCACCCGCATGCGCTTCAAACGGCGGCAGCTCACCGAGGCGGAGATGCCCCCGCCGCCGCGGCTGCCACCCCTTGCCGAAATCAAGGACCGGTTGCTGGAGATGATTTCCCGACTAGAAAGATAGCTTTGCCAAGAACTGACCGATTAAGCTGGTTTTCTTTGAAGACGAAGATGGTCTTGCCCAGGCACAGGGCCATCCCGGCCTTGCTCCTCCTGCTGGCGGCTGGCTGCCTGGGTGGCTGCGGCCCGACCCTTTATCAGGTCAGCGTCAACGGCTACACCGACTTGGCGGCGCCGGCGGCCATCGCCCCGGGAGGCAGCTTTTTCATCATCGAAAACCGCGAGGCCAGGAACCCCCTGCTGGAAAAGGAGATTAAGGAGAAGATCGTCAAACTTCTGGAGCAGCAGGGCTATCAGGTGGCCGCCTACGAGAAGGCGCAGTATTACCTGTTCTTCAGCTACGGCAGCGGCCCGGGGCGCAGCGCCCCCATAGCCCTGCCGGATTACTACGGCTGGGGCTTGGGCGG
>JBEKDQ010000049.1:0-12208 GCA_050014275.1 Desulfobaccales bacterium
CCTGAGCGAGATTGCCGTGGCCGGCATTCCCAGAGGATAACCGTGGTTCTCTTTTTTGGTAAGCATTTTCATCGCTTTGGTGTGGCCGCCAGGCCATGAACCGTTTCAATGGATAATCAATTGCGGACAGTTGGCTCACCTTAAACCATGAAAAGTTACCCCGAGTTATGGTGCGCAGTGCGCACCCATGAAGAACTTTTCAGGACCGTCGCCCATGAGCCCTTGGCTTACCCATAAATCATGAAAATATAGCGCCGCCGCCCCCGGCGGCGCGGGAACCGGCTACTAAGAGGGTAGATATCCCACATACTCAGGAACTTTTCAGGACATGAGCTTTGATTAAAAAGTGGGTTCCCAAGCGGATGCTTGGGAACCAGAAACTTCATTTGGGGCCAGTTTTAAATACTTAGGAATAAGGTTGCCATCATTGGAGATGTCTTGGGAAATGTCTTGGCGGCTCCCTATCTTGGCGCAGGCTGAAGCCTGCGGCTGCATTTTCCATCTTTCCTTGGAGCCCGCAATACAAAAAATCTAGCGGATATTATTGAATATTTCCTTAATTTACCAGGGCGGTTTATGCAGGGCAGCCTTACCGTCCCCGGCTAAGCCTTTCTATCCAATTGCCGCCGCACGGTCCAACCCAGGTGGCGCAAGACCAGAGGTTTCAGCAGGCACTGTAGGATTCCTATCTCCTGGGCCTTCTCGGTAATATTCGCCTCGCTGTATCCGGTGGTAAGAAGAACCGGGAGGTCCGGGCGAAGCTTAAGGGCGGCTTCAGCCAGGTCGAGCCCGGTCATCAATGGCATGGTCAAATCGGTAATCAACAGGTCAAAGGCCTGCGGCTGGGCCCGAAATTCTTCCCAGGCCCTGGGGCCGCTGGTAAAGCCGGTGACCCGGTACCCCAGGCCTTGCAGAAACTCCTTGCCGATCTGGACGATGGCGGCTTCGTCATCCACCAGGAGGATATGCTCCGTGCCCCGGGGGATGGGCCCGGTCATGGAGACTTCTGCGGCTGAAGGGCTCTGATGGCTGGGGAGATAGACCCGGAAGGCGCTGCCTTTCCCCGGCTCACTGGAAACCCCGATGGCGCCTCCCAGGCTCTGGACAATGCCGTGGACTGCGGACAGGCCTAAGCCGGTGCCCTCACCCACTGGCCTGGTGCTGAAAAAGGGATCGAAAATGCGCTCCAGGGTCGTTTGATCCATGCCGCGACCGCCGTCCTTCACGGTGAGTCTAAGGTATGGCCCGGATTTCAGCTTAATGCCGGGTTCGGCCGAACCGGCCTTAAGAAGCACCGGCTCCAGGTTGATTTGCAGAACTCCGCCCGTTTCCCGCATGGCTTCAAAGGCGTTGCTGCTGAGATTCATCAAGATTTGGCTGATCTGTACCGGATCGGCCAGCACCAGACCGCACTGAGGGTCCAGATTTTGGCGAATCTCAATAGTGGCGGGCAGGGAGGCCCGCAGCAGCTTGAGCGACTCCTTGAGAATGGAGAGAATCTCCAGCGGCCTGGCTTCCCGCTCATTTTGGCGGCTGAAGGCGAGAATCTGTTTGACCAGATCTCGGGCGCGGTCCCCAGCCCTTAAGGAGGCTTCCAATTTACTCCTAATCTTCTCGGCGCCCAGCACTGTGTCCAGGGTCATGCAGGCCAGCTCCAGATAGCCTTTCATGGCCCCCAGGACATTGTTGAACTCGTGGGCGATCCCGCCGGCAAAGGTCCCCAGGGCCTCCAGCTTTGCCACCTGGTGAAATTGGGCCGCCATTCTGGCCTGGATCTCTGCGGTCCGTTCAAGTCCTGAGATGTCCCGGGCGATGCTGAGGATGACTTTCCGGCCCTGGTAGTCAATGACCCGGGCGTGGATTTCCAAAGGCAGGATTGAGCCATCCTTGCGGAAGCCCCTGGACTCGAAAAAGAGTTCCCCCTGGTCCTGCAGTTCCTTGAGTCTTTGCGGTCTGCTCCGGGCAGATTCCGGGGTAATGAGCTGCTGCAAATTTAATCCCATTAACTCTTCCCGGCGGTAACCGCGGCTTCGGCAGGCGGCTTCGTTGACCAAGATAAAATTGCCTTCAAAATCGGAGACATAGATGGGATCAGTGACCAGGTCCAGGAGCTTCGCCTTCAGGACCAGGTCCTCATTGGCCCTGGCCGATTCCCCGGAGCCTGCCGCCACCCGGCCTGGCGGATGCTCCCGGCAGCCCTCCAAGACCCTGGAAAGACGCCGGGTGTGCAGCAGGTTGCCCACCCGCACCCGCAACTCGAATTTGTTGAGGGGGGCCAGGATGATCTCATCCAAGCCTTCGGGGAGATGGGGCCTTCGCAGGATTGGGTCCCCGGGTGAGGCAATGAGGAGAACGGGCAGAAAGACCGGCTGCTCGAACCTTTTCCGCTCCCCCAGGCTCCCTTCTGGGCGTCCCAGATGAGGGGAGTCCAGTATGGCCAGATCGAAGGCCGGGGGCTCCGGAAGCTCCTGTTCGGGAATTTCCAGGTGATAATCCCGGGACAGCCATTGCCTGAGGAGCGCCCGGGTTTCCGCGTTGGCCAGCAACAGGAGAATGCGGGAAGCTTTGCCAACCGGGTTGGCAGGATCAAGCGATTCTTCTGGTCTCAAGGTCAGTTCCCAGTGACCAATTAATGGGTCTTTGTAAATTAATTATAAGTTCTTCGCAAGGAGCTTGCCATCATCTGGCTCGGATGTCCAGCACCCGGGCGCCAGGGTGAGGGCGCGGGCCAGGGCGATGAGGGCTACGGCGGCGATATTATTGGGCTGGAAAAGGGCGATGGGTTGTCCGGAAATCTGGGACATGGAGCAGGCTTCCAGGGAGTAGGGCACCACTCCGAGAATATCGCAATTCAGGTGCGTTTTGATAGTTTCCAGTTTCATGGATATGGGCAGAACGATACGGTTGGTGATGACCGCGCCGATATTGGCGTCTCCCAGCCCCCAGGATTTGAATAATTCCAGCAGGGTCTTGCCGGCGCGCACCGAGATTTGCTCCCGTTCACTGACCATAACTACATAGTTGCAAAGGCGGATGACGCTGCCAAAGGCCCCAGAAGGGTAGGCCGGCAAATCGAGGATGACATAGTCCGCCAAACCCGCCAGCATCTGGATCAGGGCGGCAGCCCGGAGGGGGTCGATTTCGGTGAAATCCGCCGCCTTTTGCGGCCCAAAGAGGAGTCGCAGGCCGGGGGACGACTTATGGAGAAACCGTGATAAATCGGCGGGGGTCAGGCAACCGGGCTCAATCTCCAATAAATCTTTCAAATTGGACTCCGGTTTTTGGTTTAGCATCAGGGAGAAGGCGCCCTGGCCGGACTTGAGCTCCGCGGCGATCACCTGGCGGTTCTGTCCGGCCAGCACCGCGGCGATGTTCAGGGCGACCGTGCTGGTGCCGACTCCGCCTTTGGCGCCGGTGAATCCGATGATCTTTCCCGGCTTGGATTGCTGGGCCTCCTGGGAAAGGCGTCTGCCCTTTTTCTCCTCCTGATATTTAACGGCACGCACCAGGGGCAACATCATCTGTTTGATGGCGGATTGTTTTTCCACATAGTCCCAGGCGCCGTTTTTCATGGCCAGTTCGGCGCCGTCCTGGTCCCCCACCCCGGTGATGATGATGACTTCCGGGCTATCAGGGATCTCCCGAATCTTGGGGAGGATTTCCAAACCGTTGCCGTCGGGCAACCGCACGTCGAGAAAAATTACCTCATATTTTCCGGAAGTGGCGGTTTCCAAGCCCTCTCTCAGGGTGGGGACAGAGGAGACCAGATGCCCCTGGTCTGTGACCATTTGGGAGAGCATTTCACAAAACATCTCATTATCATCGATGATCAATACATTAGCCATAAAGATATCCCGTTAAAATTAGCGGTGCCCCGCTTGAAGCGCCGGCTTTACCGGGGCCGGCAGGCCGAAATTAGTGCCGCCCGACTGGGCCTTGGCCGATTCATCCAGGCCCGATACCGTGCCGGTAGCTCCCCATGTTGGAACCCATGGAGGGCCACGGAAATAAGTCGCAAGGTTACGAATCCACATAAGTAGACGCTCTAAGGAGTCTTGCATCCGGCGTTGCTCCGGGCCGGTGGGGGACGATCTTCCTCGAAGATTCTAAATTAGAAAAGCATGACAGTTTGCATCACGGACTGACTAATTTGGGCGTGCCCCCAATCGCGAAGGCAGTTGTTGGGGTTCCGGCAACTGGGACAACATTGGGATCAAAATATTGGTCTACAAATTCCCCTGTCATGGAGTTCGAAGTTAGCGAATCGATATGGAACGCCGCGAACCCGATAATAGACGCCCAGGTATTTTGTGAAACGGTTTGGACAATTGGCACTACAATAGTCTCGCCTTGTGTCATAAAGGCAGTCAATGTAGCTTTCGTACCTGGAACCAAATAAATTTGGCTTGTGGGGGAAGTCAGTGGAGTATCTATACGGACCGACGGGACGCTGTTGCTTCCATCCTGATTAAACCACCCTGCAATCCCTTTATTGCTCTGGATCTTAATATCTTGTTGGAGCACGTCTATTTCCACACTCCCACCACTGTTATTATAAACAGTGTTGTAGTCTATTGCGAGTGGGGGGACGTCAGTGGTTTGATAAGCCTCAGGGAGAATTGCGGTTGCTGTGGCACTCACTGTTTTTGGACTAGATATCCCAACAACTGGTGCGAAATATAAAGTGACATTTCTACTGAGTGTCACATTTACTGCCGGCTCAGGCAGATAAGCTGTTGTGGTAGTGCGAACTGTAGGTAGTGGTAATTGTGCATAACCTGCAGGTGGGTTTAACAACCATTATCCATAGAGAACAGTGCCATCTGTACCACTAAATGCTTTGTCATCAACTTGATTAGCTGCATTACTGATTATTGTGTGGGACGTACTTTGTCCTTGAGACCAGTTTGGCGTTGGTGTCCCCGTGTCGATGTAGGGCAGCAAACCCATCGCGCCGGCCAGGGCAGCGGCATCCGCAGTCCTCTGCAACTCGGCCTTGGCCATTAGCAAATGGCCGACATCGAGCGCCAGCGCCACAAACCCGCAAAGTGCGGCTAACATAAGGGCAAAAACAATAGAGGCCACACCTGATTCATTATGAGCCAGAGTCAACTTTTTTTTCGTTATGATAGTATGAATCAGGGTCCTCTTCATGATGGTCCCTCCACGATCATAGCCGTCTGGGCTGTGAGTGTGGTTGGGTTGGTAAATCCCGGCAAGCTGCCAAGTATCCACCACTGCTTATTGGCGCTAACAGTAACAGTGACAATTTCATTGGGGGACGCACCAGAATAGCTTCCGCTAACAACTAAGTTGTTGAAGTTAAAGCTGTTGTAGTTAAGAGTGGTTGTTACGTAGGTAGAGATTTGACTAGAAGTGGGGGCAGCGGCTCCTGTATACCTCGCGCCATAACGAGCTCCTTCCCGGCTGGCATTAGTGATAAGATGTTCTAGATAATACGCATGGCCTAAATCCATGCCTCCCAGTATTAATAATAGCAATGCGGGTAGAATTATAGCAAACTCCACCGCCGCGACCCCTTCACATCGAGAAAAAATCTTAAACCGGCGTGCCAAAGTAGAACACCTCCTTAATAAGCAGGGCAAATTCCACCGCCGGCGCCCCACCCTGGGAATCCTGCTGCAAATGGCCTGGCCGGGTTGAATTAGTCTCATAAGGCACCAATTTCGCTCATAAGATCGCCGCCAGCAGCCCGAACCCCATGGATATGCTCCCCCTTGCCGCGGAGGAAAATTCCCGAGCGGCCGGCCTCGGGGTGAGACCCCGGTTGCCGCTTCCTTCTTTTGCTTGGATGAAATGAGGCCCTTGATAATCCGCATCTTGATCTCCCCGCCAACTATTTCAGAAGGGTTCTGGATATACTGATGGCTCCCGGCCCGAGGATGACGATGAACAGGGCCGGCATGATACAGAGCATCATGGGAAACAGGATCTTTACCGGCATTTTCGCGGCGATCTCTTCAGCCTTCTGGGCTCGCTGCACCCGGATGAAATCCCCATGGGTACGCAGGGCTTCGGCGATGCTGGTCCCCATCTTCTCTGATTGCAATATCAGACTCACTAAAGACTTGATGCTCTGCACCCCGGTGCGCTCCGCCAGGTTTTTTAAGGCCGTATCCCGGGAACTGCCGGTGCGCAGCTCGGCATTGGTGTATTGCAGTTCCTTATAGAAGTCCTTGGATATGCCCCTGATTTCATCGGCCACCCGCACCAGGGTACCCTGCAAAGCCAATCCGGCTTCCATGGAGACGATCATCAAGTCCAGGACATCCGGTAAGGTCCGGTCTATGCGATCCTGCCGCCGGCGCAACGAAACCCGGAGAATATAGTTAGGCAGAAAATAGCCGGCCCCAGCCAGGAGGCAGGCAACCATCAAGCTGACGGCGGCGGCCTCCCTGCGCCAGATATTGAGAAACATGAATGGTAGGGGCAGGAGGAAGGCGCAGAGGGTCCGCAGGCCGAAATAGATGGCCGGGGCATTGGGATGACGGAACCCGGCTTGATAAAGGGTGTTCTTGAGTTCGGTCCCCTGGGTTTTGTCCTTCAGGGTCAACTTCCCGAGATTGGACAGCCAATTCAGGAAGCGGTTTTTAAAGGAAAGAGCGGCGGCAGTCCTTCCCCGGAGGGGCGGGAAGGCCTTCCCGTCGGTGTTGCGATATCGTTCCCTCATGGTCCGGCGTTGATAGTTATAAGTAGCCAGTCCGTAAGTGAGCATGGCGAAGCAGATGAAGGTGATACCCATCATCACATATGGATAGATCTGCTGACTCATGGTCTTTCCCCGCTATTAAACCTTAATTTGAATAATTTTCCTCATCCAGAGGATTCCTATGACCATGCTCAAGATCCCGCCCATCAGCAACCGGTGACCCAGGGAATCGGTCAGCAGCATCATGATGTAATCGTGGTTGACGAAATAGAGGATCATGAAGATGCCCACGGGTAGCATCACCAAAATCAGAGCGGAAAAACGCCCCTCGGCGGTGAGGCCCTGGATTTTCCCCTTTAACTGCAACCGGGCCCGGATAAGTTTGCCGATGTTCTCCAGGATCTCCGCCAGGTTGCCCCCGGTTTCGCTTTGGATCGAGACGGCGGTAACAAAAAACCGCAAGTCCTGGCTGGCCACCCGATCAGCCATGCGGTGCAAGGCTTTACTCAGACTAAGCCCCAGGCGTTGCTCCTCCACGGCGATCTTCATTTCCACTCCCAGAGGAGAGCCAATCTCAGCGCTCGCCATTTCCATGGCAGACTGCAGGGTGTGGCCGGCCCGCAGAGAGCGGGATATCAGATCCATGCCTTCCGGCATCTGCCTCTCCAGTCGACCGGCCTTACGGTTCCTTTTAATCCGCAGGTAGAAGTAGGGCGCCATTCCCAGGAGCACTGCCAGGATGATTCCCCAATAAACTGCCTCGAAGAGGGACCCGGCCAGGTAACCGGCGCAGGCCAGAATTCCCGCCACACTGAGGAAGGCCTCGGGAGGGCAAAAGATGTCGGCCTGGTATAAGGTGCGCTGCAAGTTTTCCACCTTACCCCAGCCCAGCACAGCTTTTAACATCACCAATAGCGGGCCTGCCGGCGACTCGGTCAGGGTCTTGAAGAGGCGGGCGTCAATCAGTCTTTTCCTGCTATTCCCCCAGAGCCGTTTGTTCAGCTCATTTCGGCCCATGGGCCGCACGAAGGAAAAATAAAACCCGGATAGGAAGAAGGCCAATCCCGCTAAAACGCTGGACATGGCGAAGAAATACTGAGTCTCTGGAGAAGCGGTCAAATAATTGATCAGGGTTTCCATGAGGATAGCCTCCATTCTTTACCAGTTAACCGGGGTTTCCAGGTGCGATGGAGGCTCGAAGATATCTGGCAGCGGCACCCCAAAGACCCGGCAGCGTTCGGCAAAGCGGGGCATCACCCCGGTGGGCGCATATCTTCCCAGGATCTTGCCCTCATGGTCTATACCGTGCCTTTCGAAGACAAAGACATCCTGCATGCTGATCATGCCGCTCTCCATTCCGGTAATCTCCGAGAGGCTCACCAACCGGCGAACCCCGTCGCTATGGCGCGCCAGTTGGATGATGACGTTCAAGGACGAGGAGATCATCTGCCGCATGGCCTTCTCCTGGATGCTGATGCCGGAGAGGGAAATCATGGTTTCCATACGCATCAGGGCGTCCCGGGAGGTGTTGGCGTGGATGGTGGTCATGGAGCCCTCATGGCCGGTGTTCATGGCCTGGAACATGTCGATCACTTCGGGGCCGCGCACCTCACCTACGATGATCCGGTCCGGTCTCATCCTCAGGGCATTTCGCACCAGGTCCCGCTGGGTTATCTCTCCCCTGCCTTCCACGTTGGACGGCCGGGTCTCCAGGCGGCAGACATGTTCCTGCTGCAGTTGCAGCTCAGCGGAATCCTCGATGGTAATGATGCGCTCAGAGGACGGAATATAGCCGGAGAGGATGTTGAGCATAGTGGTTTTGCCGGACCCCGTGCCCCCGGAGATGAGGATGTTCAGTTTGGCCACCGGAATGGCCTTGATCACTTCACCGATCTCCGGGGAGAGGCTGCCTTTTTCCTGCAAATCCTCCAACTTGGGGCGTTGGACCCCAAAGCGCCGGATGGACAGCATGGGGCCATCCAGGGCCAGGGGCGGGATGATGGCGTTGACCCGGGAGCCATCGGGAAGCCTGGCATCCACCATGGGGGTGGACTCATCGATGTGGCGCCCCACATTTGAGACTATCTTGTTGATAATTTTCAGTAAATGCTCATTGTCTTGGAACCGCACCTCGGTGAGCTCCAGCCGCCCCCCCCTTTCGATGTATATCTGATCATACCGGTTGGCCAGGATGTCCGAGATGGTGGGATCCTTCAGCAAGGGCTCCAGGGGTCCGAGCCCCAGGATCTCAAATTCCAATTCCTCCACCAGGCGGGCCTTTTCACCCAGGTTCAGTGGCTCGGTCTCTTCTTCCAAGAGGTGGTTCAAGGCCTGGCGAATCTCCTGGGCCATCTTGGCCTGGTCCAGGCTCTCCAATTGGGCAAAATCGAGCCTTTCCAGCAGGCGATGGTGTATCCGGCTCTTCACCGCATAGAGGCGGGCTTCCCGCCCCGGGTCCCCACTGCTCACCACGCCGATTCTGGGCTTGACTCCCAGCAGAGCCAGTTCCTGGAAAGCCGCCGGGCGAATTTTCATCAGTGCCATTTTTCTATCCTCTTATCCAAGTGCAAAATAACTAAAATATCCAGAAACGCCGACGCCCTGTCGCGGCATTGGCGCCTTTCTCTTCCCCTCCATGGAGGCGGATGATCTTTTGGGCCACGTCCTTTAAGCCGAGATAGAGCTTGGAACGGGGTGCCACCTTCGCCAGTGGCACTCCCTTGTTGATTGCCTCGATCGATGCCTGGTAATCGCTGGCGAGGATGGCCAGGGGCGGTTCATCCATGATCCTTTCCAATTCTCGCATTGCCAGGTCATTGCCCTTGTCATAGCGGTTAACCACCACTTTGAGTTTTTTCTGGCCCTGGTCCCAGTCCTTGAGCATGGGCCAAAGTTTCCTCAGGTTGCGGAAATTGGGGACATTGAGCTCGGTCAGCATCAGTACCAGGTCGGCCTCCTGAAACACCCGGAAAAACAACTCATCAAATAAATGGCCCAGGTCCACCACGATATGCTTGTAGAGCCCGCGCAGAATGCTGAAGATCTTCCCCACGCCTTCCAGGTGCAGGTGATCTTGCTCCTTAAATTCCGAGATGCCATGGAGAATATCGAGATTATTTCCATAAGGTTGCATGATCTTTTGGAAGAATGACTGATCCAGGGAATCGAGATTGTGGATTACATCGATCAGGTCGTAGGTGGTGTCACGGTCCAGGAAATTGCCGATATCGGGGAAAGGACGGCCCAGATCCACCAGGGCACAGCGCTCCGGGCTTAGCTCCGCCAGGGCCACCGCTAGATTGATGGCTATGGTGGTGGTGCCGCTGCCGCCCTTATGTCCGGTAACCGCCACTACGGCGCCCTGGGCGTGATCGGTCTCCTGGAGCCGCTTGGAGAGCTGCACCCGCTGCAGCGCCCCTTCCAGCACCTCCCGGGTCAAGGGCAACGGCAAAAACTCCCGCACCCCCAACTGCATGGCGCGCATCAGAAAGTCCGGTTCCAATTTCTCGGAACAGGCCATTACCGGGACCTGGGGAAACTTGCGGCACAGGTCCTCGATCCACTGGGGTGGAGTGGCAAGACCGTTGAGGTAAACCACCACCGAGTCTGGCGGGGTCTCCGGGGCCTTCCTCAGGAATTCCTTCACGTCCTGGGATTGCTCGGTGACCTGCACCAGAGGAAGATTATTCAACAAATCCGCAAGCGGCGCAAAGGGAATGCCGGTCCCGTAAATAATTGAGATATTTAGCTTATCCGTATCCATCGTCTGTTGTCTCTTGGCAACCGCCTCAGCGTAGGGGGGCTACCGGAAAACTAAAGGTTGACCTGCGAACGCGCCAGCCCTTTAATCACTTCGACACCCTTCCGGTTAGCATCCGTCCGCTTGGGAGCCTCTTTCTTTTCGCTGCCGGGGCCGAGGAGATTCGAGGTATCCACTCCTCGAGTCGCCAGCTCTGCCAAATCGTTGCGGTTTCTCAAGGCCAGGCGGATCTTGCCCTGACTACTGGCCAGGTTCATGATCTCCGCCTGTGCCGTGGTCAAAACCAGGGTTACGGTGTTTACCACCGCGGGCTTTTCATCCTTACCCTGCTCCCAGGTCTGGCCGGCGCTCAAAACCACGATATTTTGCAGGATGGTTTTGGAAAAGTGGTCCGCGGAAGCGGGCTTGGCCATTTCCATCAGGACATCCACATGATCGCCGGGATGGATGAAGCCGGCCACCCCCGAAACATCATCGACCCGCACCGAGAGAGCCCGCTTCCCCTCGCTCAGCAGGCCCGCTAAACCGGCGGAAGCCCCCTCCGGGGCCAGCTTGGTGAGCAAGATGGGCTCTCCGGCGGTCACGGGGGTGTTGATGGTGCGGCCCTCCAGTTGGGTCAGGCTGCCGGCGGCCTTAGGAGAAATCAATTCCCGAGGCCAGATGGCGCTCTTCACCATGGTCTTGGTGATGATGGTGCCGGGGGAGATATCCGCGGCGGCGACCATCACCTGGTTCACCGGTTTGGCGGCCACCTGGGTTTGGGCGGAAATATAGTGATGGACCGCATACATGGCGCCCAATCCCACCAACCCGGAAATCGCCATAAAGATGGTTCCCTTAGATAAATTCATGATCGGTTCCTTTTACCCGGTTCTGCCTCCAGGGTGGCTCCGGTGCCATAATGGAAAAGCTCCAAGGCGGCAACCCATGATCCTCCCGCCCGTCAAGGCTTACGATTTACAGGTCCCTTCCCCCGTTTCCTCCACCTCTTCTTCTCAGGCGAGGCGGCGGAGGGGAAGCCGGGTCCGGAGGTCTGGCCCTCCGGACCCGGGATAGTCTGATCATGTCGGAAGTTGGCTGGCGACCGAGTTGAACGTGGCTTTCAAGTTGGTGCCCAGGGCGGTCACTGCGGTGATGATCACCACTGCGATCAGGGCCACTAGCAGGCCATACTCCACGGCGCTGGCTCCGGACTCATCTGTTATAAACCGCTTGATTGTTGACATTTGGATATACTCCTCTTACAAGGTTATCGACGCCTTGGTTTGGTGGGTTACCCCACGCTCTAAAAGTCCCTTCCCCCGCTTCCTCCACCTCATCTTCTCAGGCGAGGCGGCGGAGGGGAAGCCGGGTCCGGAGGTCTGGCCCTCCGGACCCGGGATAGTCTGATCATGTCGGAAGTTGGCTTGCGACCGTGTTGAACGTGGCCTTCAAGTTGGTGCCCAGGGCGGTCACTGCGGTGATGATCACCACTGCGATCAGAGCCACCAGCAGGCCATACTCCACGGCGCTGGCTCCGGACTCATCTGTTATAAACCGCTTGATTGTTGCCATTTCGATACGCTCCTCTCAGGTTACAAGGCGATCGACGCCTTGGTTTGGTGGGTTACCCCACACTCTATAGGTCCCTTCCCCCGCTTCCTCCACCTCTTCTTCTCAGGCGAGGCGGCGGAGGGGAAGCCGGGTCCGGAGGTCTGGCCCTCCGGACCCGGGATAGTCTGATCATGTCGGAAGTTGGCTTGCGACCGTGTTGAACGTGGCCTTCAAGTTGGTGCCCA
>JBEKDQ010000050.1:0-12102 GCA_050014275.1 Desulfobaccales bacterium
CAGATCGTAAACGGAATGTGAGGTCTTGCGGTAGTTTTCCATGGCACCGCAAGCCTACTAAAGTCTTCGCCTGAAGGCGAGGGTTTTTCTCCCATTCCCCGAAGGGGACAATAAATCCCTACTGCCTGCCTCATAGCAAAAACCTTGCCGGACCCACTACTGCCTGTTAGTGCCTCCCCGGAAGCTGATCATCTTTTCCTCCTGAACCTCAGTGATAACCTTTTATGATAAATAAATAATCCACCTTGTTTTAAAAATAAGACGAATTTGGTTTAGGCTCGATCAGTTTCCAGCAGATGGAAGAAGGTCCGCGAGCCCAGGCATTTTCACAGATCCGATTTCGGGGCGAACAGGACCAGGAACCGGACCTCGAAACGGCGCCAGAAGTCAGTCATGGGGTCATGATAATAGTGCACCTCCCGGCCATTTTCTTCGGTGATCCAAACGAGTCCATGCCATTCTTCTGACACCGGGGATTCTCCCAGGATAGCCAGCCGGTAGGAATTACTTGGGGAGATACCCTGGTCAAACAGACGGGTTGCCTGGGCCCCGAGCTCTGCGCTCCTGACCACGATCCCATCCTCGGTATTTAGTCTTTCCGAACGGGGGTCGAGGTTGAAGGAGCCCACAAAGACCACCTTGCGGTCTATAATGACGGTTTTGGCATGGAGGGTTCCCCTGGAGGAACTGCCGAGGCCGATCCGCTCCCAGAACCGGTATCGATCGGGATTAGGCTTGAGCTCATAAAGCCCCACTCCCATCTCAAGAAGCGCCTTGCGGTAATGGGCGTAACCTCCTTCCGCTATGGGCACATCAGTGGAGGCCAGAGAGTTGGTGAGAATTTTTACGGTAATGCCGCGCTCCCGCAGTTGCTTGAAAAACTGTATCCCGCGTTTTCCCGGGATGAAATAAGCCGAGATTATGAGCACTTCGCTCTGGGCCTGATCCATGATGGTCTTTAGCTTCTGGCCCGTTATGCTGTTGGGGGGTTCAGGTCTAATGACCTTTAACGGATCATCGATAAGTACCTCTCCTTTGGCCCAGACATAGGGGACATATCCAGCCTCCACCCGTTTCGTGAGTTCCGCCTCCTTCAGCTTTTGGGCGTACTCCGAATTTTGCATGGATTTTCGATTCTCTGCCAGGTAACGGCGGAACTCCTCCGTCTCCGCGGCACTTGGCTGGCGCTTTTCCAGGGCCTGGATGGGGATGGCTAGCGGACAGTTCCAGTAATCATCGAACCCGTCGGATATCTTTCTGGTAATCGGTCCTATGGCCATGATATCCAGGTCGCCAAACGTGGACTCAGAGCGCGCTCCGAAGTACTCGTTGCCGATGTTCCGCCCGCCCACGATGGCCAGGGAGTTGTCGGCGATGAATATCTTGTTATGCATCCTGGCCCTGAGCCTTTTGGCCACGAAGACCGCCTGGAAGACACGGGAGAAGATAGACGACCTCAGGCCGCCGAAAGGATTGAAGACCCGCACCTCGATATTGGGGTTTGTCTGGAACATGGCCAGCGCCCAATCCGGTTTTACGGCGTTCGTCCAACCGTCCAGCAGGAGACGCACCCGCACCCCCCGCTCAGCCGCGGCCAGCAAGCGGTCCATCAGGAACTTGCCGGTCAGGTCGTCATTGAAGATGTAGTATTGTAGATCCAGGGTCCGCTCCGCCTGGTCGATGGCCCGGACTCGCTCCAGGAAGGCGCCCTCCCCGCTGGGCAAAAGGTAAAACCCCGATTTTCCCTGGTGCCTGGCTACATGGGCCTGAATCCTTTTACCCATGTCGGTCTTTTCCGGCAGAAGCAAGGCAAAGGAGACAGGGCGCGGGTAATCCAGGGGGAGGCTGGCGCACCCGTTCAGCAGCGCCGGAAGGAGAAGGAGGAACGCCAGGGTGGCGGCTATGACTGCGTAAGACCGTTTCGGCATGCCGTCTCTCCACCAGGCATTGGGAAATCAGACTTCATCCAGGCCCTCGGAAGTGGATAATCTCAAGACCCGGAGGTGGCGACTGCTAAGTTCTCCTGGCCAGGACTGATGTCAGATTTTCAGAATCCGCATTGCTCAGCCACTGGGAAGTTGGCCGCGCCACGTCAGGTAGTTTACCGGGCCCCTTAACTTCCTCACCTTTTTTGCATATTAATTATACTCTCAGGGGGCGCCAGAGGAGCGGAAAAAAACGGTGGGCTTTGCCGGTATCCCGAGGAAAAACCTGGTCGGAAGTCCGGTAAATGGATTGATCTTTAAATGGCCAGTCCGCAAGTCTACGCATTCGGGAAACGGAATGAGGAACTGGCCCTTCTGACCCGGGTTGAGCGCGGCAAATATCTCCAGGGTATGGAGAAATTGCGCCATCAGATGATGAAGCCTAAGAGGGGAAAGGCCAAAAAGGAAACCGAGGAGCAAGAAGCACAATGACCTGGACCCCCCTTTTCCAAAAGGGGGTTAAAAATCAGTCATTTTAAATGGATAATCAATTGCGGAACAGACCACTATCACAAATTCACTGCGGCCATTATAAAAAAATTGGGCTGGTCAATTTCCGGGAGTTACCCCGGATGAGAGACACGATCTTCTTATTTGCCAGGGGGTGAGACTGGAAGGAAAAAAGGCAGACTGGCTCTGCCGGGAAGCCAGGCGCCTCGTTTTCTTGCCAGGCCGGTGGAGGCGGGGTAACCCCGCCCCTTACGGGAGGAGGGGATGGTTACTCTTCCTCTTCCTCCGCCTTGGCCTTGAGGTGCTCGGGGATGAGGGCCATCTTGATGAGCAGCGGCTTCAGGAAGGTCTGCTTGATGCCCAATTCGTACACCTCTTCCAGGTCCCGGATGGCGTCCCAGCAGTTGTGGCAGGGAGTGACCACCAATTTGGCGCCGGTGGCCAGGATCTGGTCCCGCTTGACCTTCAGACCGACGTTGCGCTGCTGCCGGTAGATGCCGATGCCGTTTAAGCCGCCGCCGCCGCCGCAGCAGAAGTTGTACTCCCGGTTCGGGTTCATCTCCACGAAGTAGCCCGGCTCCACCAGGTAGCTCATGATCTCCCGGGTGACGTCCCCCAAACCGTAGTTGCGGATATAGTTGCAGGAGTCCTGCAAGGTCACCGCCTCCTTGAGGCGTTTGGCCGGGTCGATCTTGATTTTGCCGGTGCGCAGGGCCTCGGCGACCCACTCGGTATAGTGGAGGTAAGGCGCCGGAGGGCGTCCGTCCTGGCGGCCCACCCAGTAAGGCCCCTCGATGACCGTGGCCCGGTGGGCGTGGCCGCATTCCGTCCCCACGACCCGCTTGGGCTTCAGACGTTCTATGGCCCCATAGACGCTCTCCACCATCATCTTGCAGGCGCCCCAGTCCCCGGCGAACATCGATAGACTGGTCTGTTCCCAACCCTCGCTGGGCACCGTCCAGTTCTCGCCGGCAATATGGAAGAGGATGGCGGCCTCGGCGATATCCTCGGGATAGTGCTTGGGCTCCCGGGCGTTCAAGGTGTACATCAGGTCGGCGCCCACCTTGTCCACCGGAATCTCCAGGCCAGGCCACTCGTCCTGCTGCTCGTCAGCCATCCACTCGCAGGTCTCCACCCAGTCCTCGGAGGTCACGTCCATCTGGGCATGGTAGATGCGGTGCATGCCGGTGCCGATCTTCAACTCCCAGGGGACGAAACCCTGGGAGAAACAGAGGCCTCGCAGGTAGCCGAACATAACGCCCATGTCGATGCCATAAGGGCAGAAGGAACCGCAGCGGTTGCAGCAAGTGCACTTGGACCAAGCCACGTCCATGCAGTAGCGCATGTGAGCGTTGTCCACATCGCCGCCGCGCTGGACGATCTTCCCCAGGGTAGACTGGATCTTGTACGACGGCACCTGGGTGGGGTCCCGATGGTTGGCCAGGTAAAAGAAGCAGGTGTCGCCGCACAAGGCGCAATGGGAACAGATCTCCAGCCAGGTGCGCAGGCGTGACTTCAGGCTGGCCGCCAGGGTTTTTTTGAGCTTCTCCTTGTCGACGTCAAGACGCTTCATCTCTTCATAATATATTTTGCCGCTCTTGTCGGTCAGCAACGCATCGAGATACTCCTTGGTATCTACGGTATTCTTGTTGCAAAGGGTTCCTTCCGGCATAGCTTTTCACTCCTTACCTGTGGCCCGCTTTGCTGGGAGGCCACCCGCGCCAGGAATCGGCCTTAGCTTCATGCAGGGATTCCCGAAAACTTTCCTTTTAAATTATACCATATTTGTTCCATACCAGTCACCAGGCAAAGCCTTTCCCCTTATAGCCGCGTTTGATGCCGAAGTCGGCGCCTAGCTGGCCCCGGGAGAGGAAGAAGCCCACCACATGGAAAAGCTTGGTGAAGGGAATGGCGACGAGCAGGAGTTCGCCGCTCAGGATGTGGGAGTAAAGCCAGAGCTGATAGCGGGGGGCCTGGTGTACCGCTAGAAATCCGGTGACAAAGGGGGCGACGCTGAGCAGCAGCAGAAAGTAGTCATAGAAGCTGGTAACGATGCGGACCTCGGGCAAGGCGAGGCGACGGATGGCGATGCAGGCGGCAGTGATCATGACCCCGAGGGTCAGGACGTCGGCCAACCCCATGGAGAGCGTGGGCCAGTCCACTCCCCAGCGCTCCCGGAAAATGACGGTATGCCCCACCAGGAACAGGGGAGTGACCATCAACCCGATATGGAAAATGAAGAAAATCGCGGTATACAGGGGCTTGGCCCGCCAGCCCATGGACCAGAAAGGCACCAACCAGTGGACGATGGAGCGCAGCGCCCCCTTGAGACCCAGGCCCGGATGAGCACGGTAGGCTACCCGGTCCAACTGCCAGTCAAGGCCCTGGACGTAACGCACCACCCGCACAGTCAGCCCGACGAAAAAGATGCCGAAGGACAGCCACAGCAGGGGGCCGGTGATGAACTGATAAAATTGTGGCATGCGCAAGTTCTCCCCAAGGCCGCGGTTCGGCCCTTAGGACTAGTGGATCTCCTTTTCCTCGTCCCTGCCGGTGAGGAAGAGCCAGAAACCCAAAATACCCAGGAGCATCACTCCCATCAGGATGTAAACTGCACCCTTGGTGTAGACCAGGAAGTCAAACAGGGTATAGAAATGGTGTTCCATGGCATTATTCCTCAGTGCCCGAAGCCTTGGGGGTGCTGCCGGAGTTTATGTTCGGTGAATTCCGGCCTTTCTTCTTCCTCACCTTCGTGGGGGACATGCTGCCGATAGCGCGGATCTTCATAGAATATGGGCATCCGGGTGGCGATGAAGCGGAAGACCAGGAGTCCCAGGGTGATCAGGTAGACGGAGATGGCGATTTCCATCCAACTGGGGAAATAGCGGTCCGCGGGCGGCAGTTGCCAGTTGAAGGCCACCAGGGAGGTGTTGAAACGGTTGAGGATGATGCCCAGCACAGTGAGCACCGAAGTCCACTTGGCAAGCTTCAGGTTCTGTTCCCGCACCGCGATGGCATAGAGGAGAGCGGGCAAGGCCACGAAGCCCAGGAGTTCCACCAGGAACCAGGCGCCATAGCCGGTCAGCAGATAGCTCCATTTATTGTCGATGGCAATGCCGACCGCCTTGATCATGAAATAGAGCGCCAAAACCATGGCCGCTCCCTTGGCGAAGCCCAGGATCACGTCGTCGTGCTCGCGTATGTAAGTGGCATCCATCCGGCCATGCAAGTAATGGTGCGACAGGGTCCCCTCGAAGATGACCATGGAAAGGCCCGCGGCGATGCTGGAGACGAAGAAAAAGAACGGCAGGTACATGGAATACCACAGAGGGTGGACCTTGGAGGGCACAATCAGGTAAAGGGCCCCCAAGGAACTCTGGTGCATGGTGGAGAGGATGACCCCCAAGATGGTCAGAGCCAGGGTTATCTTAACGATGAAGTCCCGGGGTTTCTGGAAGCCCAACCACTCGAAGCAGGCTGGCAGCCACTCGACGAAGAGGGTGTTCAGGTAGAGCATAACGCACAAACCCACTTCGAAGAGCACCGAGGTAGTGCCGGACTGCACGAAGAAGGGATAGGGCAGCCGCCAGGGGCGGCCCACGTCGTACAGCAAGGCGACCACCACCAGGGAGTAGCCCAGGAAGGCGGTGAGGATCGCCGGCCGCACCGCAGAGTGATAACGCTTCAAGCCAAAGACGTAACAGGCCGCGGAGGTGGTGTAACCGCCGGCGGCCAGGGCGACTCCGCACAGAAGGTCGAAGGCGATCCAGAGGCCCCAGGGATTGTTGTCCGACAGGTTGGTAACCGCGCCCAGCCCTTTGGCGAAGCGCAGGAAGGTGATCGCCGCGCCGACCAGGAAGATGACGCCGACCACCACGTTAAACGGGGTAAACAGGGATTTTCTCACGGCAGAGTTCTCAGCGGCCATGCTATTCGCCCTCCCGGGTCTGAGGCTTAGCGGCTTCTTCCAGGGCCTTCTTGACCTCCCGCTCGATGGCGGCCTTCTTTTCGACCTCGGCTTTGGTCATGGCCGACTTTAGCTTGCCCTCGGCTTCCGCCTGGGTCTGGGCCACGGCCCGGGCCACCGCCTGGGCCGTCTCCTGCCGGGCGATCTTGTCCTTGCGCCTGGAAATCGCGTAGATGCCGGTCAAGAGCACCGGCCAGGTCACGGCCACCAGGGGCACCGCAGCCAGCGCCCCGGAGGTGAGTTCGGGGGCCGGAACCACCCCCAGGTCCTCACGCATGCCCAGGGCCCGGAAGGGCACTCCCGAAAGGTAGAGCCAGTTGGTGCCTCCCATTTCGCGCTCTCCGTAAATATGATTCAGGTAACGGCCCGGAAAGGCGTGGAAACGCTCATGGGCAATTTGGAGCAAGTCCCGGCGTTTGCCATAGACCAGGGCCTCAACCGGGCAAGCGCCCACGCAGCCCGGCACCGTCAGTTTGCCCGAAGTGATCAGGGGGTAGCACAGGGTGCATTTCATAATGCGAGGGGTCAGGGGCTCGTTGAATTCGAAAGTGGGAATATCGAAAGGGCAGGCGATCATGCAGTAGCGGCAACCCACGCAGACCGTGCCGTCCCAGATTACCGCCCCCTGGCTGGTCTTGGTGTAGGCCCGCACGAAGCAGGAGTCGGCGCAGGCCGGCTCCAGACAGTGGTTGCACTGCCACTTTTTGAACACCGGACCCGGGGCGCCCGGGAGGTCATACCGGTTGACCACCGTATAGGTCCAGGAATGGGTGCGGCGCTTCATCTTAAAGACACTCAGGTCATTGAAAGGCTCGGGTGGGGGCGGTAGCTCGTTGACTTTATTGCACCCGGCCTCGCAACTGCGGCAACCGATGCAGCGGGTGGCGTCAAACAGCACCCCGCAGCTTTCGGGATACCCCGTAAAATGTTGCTGGCCTGCGGCTCGGGCCGGCTTGCCCAAGGCGGCGCCCACTCCCGCGGCTCCCAGCAGGCCAAGAAAGGTTCTGCGCAACATGAAAGTGCTCCTCAACCGGCCCTTGCCGGTTACTTCTTCTTTTCCTGATGACACTCGCTGCACGCCGTAGCGGCGGGCTTCTTCAGGCGCATGTCCGCATGGCAGTTCAGGCACTGCCGGTGTAAGGCGGCCAGCAGCGCCGGGCGGTTCGATTCCCTGGCCTGCAGGCTCTCGCCGCTATGGCAGTTGCTGCAGCGGGGCGGTTCCTTAGCGGGCGGGCTGTAATGGTGGCAACCCTGGCAGATGGTGCCCGGATCGCGGTGGAAGTATTCGGCCAGGGTATTACCCTTGATTCCCTTCAGGAGCGCCGCAATTTGCTTGCGGTGGGTGAACTGGGACGGCTGGAACCGGTTCGCCAGGTACTTGATCTCCACCGTCTCCGGGAGATCCTCCAGGGCGTAGGTCCCCGGGTTCAGGTTCCGGGCCTTGAGCAGGGTCTCGGCCAGTGCGGTTTTCTGCGGCGGCTTCAAGGCGCAGATCTGGCTTGAGCTGGCGCCCCCCGGGATGGCGGTTTCCGCCGACAGCAGGTGGCACTGCCGGCAACTGGCGTCTTCAGGGCGGGAGGACTTGCTGATGTAGTTGTGGCAGCCGGCGCAGTTCGCCGCGGCCTGCTGCCCGGTATGGCAACCCTGGCAGCTCGCCCGGCTCGACAGAGAGTGCATCGCCTGTTCGAAGTTGATTAACCCTCCATCCTTGGCGCCCATCAGGGTGTGGCACTTCTCGCAGGCCTCCATGGAAGCATGATGGCAAACCCGGCAGTTGTCGTTGTACTTCTCGTGGGCCCGGTGGTCGAAGGCCACCGGATCCATCAAGAAGGGTTTGCCGGGACTGCCCTCCCCCCACTGGGGATCGTGGGTGATCAGGACCGCATCCGGCTGTCCCCGCTTAAGCCGCGGCACTTCTTTATTCGGGAGGGCGGCCACCCACTCCTGATTCTTCCTGGCATCCCGGGCCTGGGCCGCCGCCCCGTGACAGCCGGCGCAGTCGTAGGGGCCATTATCCTTCACCCCCCGTTTGTCCAGATCGAGGTGGCAGAGGACGCACTGCAGGTGGGCGGCCTGTTTCAGGCTCTTCACGCCCTGCTTCTCCTTGGCCAGGTGGCAATAGCGGCAGGTCCCCTCCTTGCCCTGGGCGTAGAAGGTCTTTTTGGCCTTCGGGTCGTATTCGTGGTGGCAGCGGCTGCAATTGTCCTTGCCTTTCTGGTCGGCGGGAATGAGCTTGGCGTTGGTGTGCCTGAAGTGCGATACCTGGTTGAGCCCGGCATCCAGCCTGGCCGCGGCGATCTGCGGCTGGGCGTTATGGCAGGCGCGGCATAACCCCTCCGGGGGGCCGGCCTTCTTGCCCGCCGCGGCCCTTTCCGTATGGCAGCCGATGCAGTTGGCGTGATAGATTTCTTTGAGGGCCGCCGCCTGGGTGTTCTTCCGACGCTTGAAGGCGAGGGACAGCTTGCCGTCCTCCACCAGGTGGCAGGTGGTGCAATCCTTCTTATCCTTGCGCAGCGCCTCGGTGTGCTTGTCATGCAAGAAGGTGACCGGCGGCAGCTCCAGCTTCTGATAGGCGGCCAGGGTGTCGATCTTGATCAGATCCGGGCGCCCCGTTTCGGCGGCCTTAAGCGGCTCCTTCTCACCCTGGGCCTGGATGCCATAGAAAGAGGCAGCGCCACCCAACAACAGGATCCCCGCCCAGCTTAGCAGTCGTCTTCCTTTCACCATAAATCCAATCCTTAGATTAACCGGAAATCGGAACCCCCTGGTTGGGAGGGAAGCGGAGATTTATGTGAAGATATTCACCAGTATTAAGCGCTACCCGGAAATTTATCCAATTTTCCTAAAGAATATTTGTTGTATTTCGCAACGAACACCTTGCTTGAGAAAAATTTCCCGATTGATTTTCCATCAAGAAGATTATGCTAATTTCACTCATTTGTCCAAAAAAAATGTCCTCCCTGGAGTTTGTTGGAGAAAAAAAACTTAACCGGCCTTGTCTAACCCGCGGCTGGCAGATCTTTCTTACGCGTCCTGCTTGAATTCCCGAGGCCCTATCTCTTATACCATACCAGGGTATACCTTACCTATGACCTCAGAAGCTGGCAAGTAAATTTTTCGAGTATCTCATTTCGACTTCAAATTAAAGAAAACTACGGCAGAGATTACTTTTCGGCTACCGCCGTTGCCTACCCCCCCCTCACCCTGCCCCCAAGGGGGGAGAGGGAAATACCTTGTAAATTCCAAAATTGATTAGATAGGGGGGGTATACCTAAGTTAAAACAATTCTCTACTGCCTGCCTTATAGCAAAAACCTTGCCGGACACTACAGGACCGCCGGGGATTGCCACGGCTCCCCGGATGAAATACCCCTTCCCCTGCCCCGTCCCCCTGGACCGCGGCTGAGACAAAATAGTTTTCCATGAGCGTCGTGGAGGGCTGGTTTTCCATAATTTTTTTCCATCGCCAATGGTTGTGATTTTTTAAAGAGGCATTATAATTAAGTTGACTTTCACATCTCACCCCATATATCATATGCCCGGAAAGGAGTTGCGGCTTTTTCTCAATACTGCACAAGGGGGGGGGAAAGCCGGATGTCAACCTTTGCGGAAGGAGGAAGGAGTATGCGGTCAAAATTAATGGTAGGGTTGATGGTGGCTTTGGTGGCAGTATTTTTGGTGAGCATCGCCGCGGTGGGACAGCAGGGGGTTAGAGGCGCGAAGTTGCTCTGCGTCTCCAACCAGGAGCTCAAGGGACAAGAGACGGTCGCCTCGTGCTTGGCAAAGGGGGAGCGCTTCGCGGTAGTGGATTCTTACGGCTTGGTGCGCATCCTGACCCCGGAAGAGGTAGAGCTGACCAAGGCCTTCAATCCCAAGGCCTTCGAAATCAGGGCTTTCGGCATTCATTACGAGAGACTGGCTCCCACCATTCCGCAGTTGCCGTGGCCCCCGCCACAGGCAACGCCTGGTGGTTGATCCTAGCCTCCCTGGCCATCCCGAGAATCCGACTTAATCGCGACATCTAAGAAAAGCCCTCAAAGCTTGCTTTGAGGGCTTTTGCTTGGTCCCCCGAAGCTCGGCGTCCGGGAGTAAGGCGCGGCCGTGGCTACCCTCCCCGGTTGCCGCCGCTCATGATTTCTTCTGGACCGCCGCCGGGGCACCCTACTGTATCGGGACCATCAGGTTGTCCCAACCCTGCCGCTTGGACAAAATTCCTGAGCCGTGGGTGACCAATGCAGTCAAAAACCACTGTTGCCGGCCGTCGGCGCGGCTGAGGAGCTGGAAGGTGGCGGCATAATAAACTGCGGCCTTATGGGCCTTGTCGTTGGGGTTGACAATGGAGACGTAGGCCACCCGGGTGGCGGAGGACTCCGGCTGATAGAAGCCGTAGAACTCCTCCACCTTGCAGTAGCCGGGATTCCAGGTATCCAGGGTGCGTTGCGCCGCGGCCGCACTCAGCCGGGGCGGTGCTGCGAAAGGCGACGCCGGGCATCCGCACAAGAAGGCCATCGTAAGGAACAACCCGCAAAGGCCGCACCAACCTGAGAGCTTCTTCATGTCCCCTCTTCTCCCCAGAATTTCCGGTTCTCCCCCACCCGGAAAACCACCCGGGCCGGAGTAAGGGTTAAATTCCACTAATGCCATGTTTCAGGAGTGCCTTTAAAAATATCTACATGTTCTGGTAGCCGCAGGCTTTAGCCTACGCTCATTTTATTAAGGATTTTCGCAAGCTTAAGCTTGCGGCTACATTTTAACGGCCTACAGATGAAGAACATTTTTTTATTAAAGGAAAAACTGAGACATGATACAAGCCACTCATTGCTTTAGAAGTCCGGCCTCCATAAGCCAGTCCAGTACTTGCTGACGCGCCTCGGACCCCTGGGCCGTTAGCCTGCCTTCCGGGTCAAAGATCAGAAAATGGGGGATGGAGCGGAGGCCAAGCTGTTTGGCCAGGGGGGACTGCCAATCGATCCTACCCTGCACCTCGGGACGATTGATGTTGAGCGTGATAATCTTCAGGTCCGTCTGCTTCTCTGCCAACTCCTCCAGTAAAGGCGCCAGGCGCAGGCAGGGAGGACAGTAGAGGCTGTAACAGTCGACCACCGTGATCTTGCCCTTGACCGGCATGGTCTGCAGAGCCACCGCAGCTCCCTCCTGGCCGGCGTTGCCCTCCTGCACCGCCCCCGCCAGACCCGGGGCGCTGAGTGCCAGAAGGAGAAAAACTCCCAAAAAGCTGCTGATTAAGGCCGATCTGAGCCAGCGCCCCATAGTCCTTAAATATGTCCTGGTCTCGATCTTGTCAATCATTTTCGCGGCCCCTCCCCGGAACCGGTATTTAGTAGCAAAGGCAGGCCGTCCCTTAAAAAAAAAAAGCCGCCGGCGGGGTAATAATCAGCACTCCCAGCAAGACCAAACTCATAAGTCTCCTCCTGGATCGGGTCATCGGGGTTTGCCCTAAAGCTCTTCATCACTCAAGGATAGTCACTTGTTGAGCAGGCGGCTCCGGGGGCCGCCCACATTATGGAATACCGCCTGAAAGTCACGGTAGAGCCTCTTGTTGTGGCGCAGCCGGTGGCATTTCTTCAGGTAAACCTTGGAGTCGGGGTTGTCCGCCAGCAAGTCCAGCCCCTCCCAGCCCTGCCGCCGGGGATAGGCGTAGTAGGGGTAGGCCCTGGGAAGCCCACGGATGTAAGTGACCTGG
>JBEKDQ010000051.1:0-11957 GCA_050014275.1 Desulfobaccales bacterium
CGGCCTTTGAAAAGGAATTCGCCGCCCTGGTGGGGGCCCCCTTAGCGGTGGCCTGCGCCAGCGGCACCGCCGCCCTGCACCTGGCCCTGCTGGCCCTGGGCCTCAAGCCCGGCGATGAGGTGATCACCGTGAGTTCTTCGTTCATCGCCACGGCCAATGCGGTGCGTTATCTGGGGGCCACCCCGGTCTTCGTAGATGTGGAGCTGGAGACAGGCAATCTCAACCCGGACCTCATCGAGGCCGCGGTCAGCGAACGAACCCGGGCCATCCTGGCGGTGCACCAGTTGGGCATGCCCTGCGACCTGGGAGGAATCCTTACGGTTGGCCAGGGGCATCATCTGCCGGTGGTGGAAGACGCGGCCTGCGCCCTCGGCTCGGAGATCCTGATGGCAGGGGGCGCCTTCGAGCCCATTGGCCGGCCCCGGGGCCTGCTGGCCACTTTCTCCTTTCATCCCCGCAAGGTGATCACCACCGGCGAAGGCGGCATGATCACCGGCGGCGACCCCGAGATGATGGCCCGCCTGGCGCGGCTCAGGACCCACGCCATGTCCCTGTCCACCGCTGAGCGCCACGGCGCCGGGAAGGTGGCCTTCGAGCAATACTCCGAGGTGGGCTACAATTACCGCCTCAGTGACATCCAGGCGGCCATAGGCCGGGAGCAGCTCAAGCGCCTGTCTGGCCTGGTAGCCGCCCGCCGGCGCCTGGCAGCCCGCTACCGGGAGGGATTGTCCGGCCACTCCCATCTCACTCTGCCCCGGGAGCCTGACTTTGCCCGGAGCAACTGGCAGTCTTTCTGGATCATCCTTAAGGATGACTCTCCCCTGTCCCAGGTGGAGCTGATGCAGTCCTTGCTGACCCGGGGAATTCAGACCCGGCGGGGGGTGATGTGCGCCCACCGGGAGCCGGCCTACCGGGATCTTCCCCGGCGCTGGCCGTTGCCGGTAAGCGAACTTCTGCAGGAGCGGAGCGTCATTCTGCCTCTCTATCCCGAGATGGCCGAGGGGGACCAGGACCGGGTGATCGCCGCCCTCGGGGAGCTTCTCTTCTGAGGCGACTGTTCCGGAAATCCTTTAGACCATTGTAATTTCAGCGATATCAGCATCTTATACTGATGCTCACTAAATCCCCTCTCCCGTTGCATACCCCCCTCACCCTGCCCTCTCCCCCCAAGGGGGGGAGAGGGAAAAATTTTGTAAGTTCCATGAAATGATTGCTATTGGGCATGTCTTAGTTCAAACAGACCTATTCTGCCTGACTCATAGCAAAAACCTTGCCGGACACTACTGAGTACTGCCAGGGTGCTCAGAAAGGCGCTCACAAAAATAAGGCAGGAAATCTGCCCCTAAAATTGCCCTCATGACCATCAGTTTTACGTCGCCCTCTCCCATCCCCACCCTGCCGCTGAATCGTTCGTAGACCCGGCCGGCCAGGAAGAAAAAGCCTCCCCAGCAGCGCCCGCAGGAGCGCCTCCAGAAAGGTCATAGCAACAAGCTCAGAGCCGGGGGGATAAAAAACGAGGCTGGTCGCGCAAATTTACCCGGATCTCCCTGGAGACCGGCGAAAATGTAACTACTTGTTGTCCTTGCCGTATTATTGGCGCTTTATTAACAAATTTGTAGCTATATTACCCTAATTTTGCAGATTTGTTAACCCAACAGGCCTTTATATGGACAACTTATAGAAATTATTGGGAATCGAAAGTGGCACGCCATTTGCTTTTGATTATAAAAATTTAGACAAAGGAGGAATTGGTGGCATGAATTCGGGTGATACCGCCTTTATGTTGGTGTCCGCGGCCCTGGTAATGCTGATGACCCCGGGTTTGGCGCTATTTTATGGGGGTATGGTGCGCAACAAAAATGTCCTGGGCACCATCATGGAAAATTTTGTCCTGCTGGGGGTGATCAGCGTCCAATGGGCCATCTTCGGTTACAGTCTGGCCTTTGGCCCGGACGTGGGGCACCTCATCGGCAACCTGGATTGGGTTGGGTTAAACGGCGTGGGTTTCGAACCCTTTACGGCCTATGCCGCCACCATTCCTCATCAAACCTTCATGATCTACCAGTGCATGTTTGCCGTCATCACCCCGGCCCTGATCACCGGCGCCTTTGCCGAGCGCATGAAGTTCACGACATTTCTGGTTTTCATGATCTTATGGGCTACCCTGGTATACGATCCCGTCGCCCACTGGGTCTGGGGTGACGGCGGCTGGTTGAAGAACCTGGGGGCCCTGGATTTTGCCGGCGGCACGGTGGTGCACATCAACGCCGGCATCGCCGCCCTGGCCGCCGCCCTGGTGATAGGGCCCCGCAAGGGTTATGGCGGCCATGGTGACGGCGCCGAATCCTTCATCCCTCACAACCTGCCCATGACCCTCCTGGGGGCGTCCCTGCTGTGGTTCGGCTGGTTCGGGTTTAACGCCGGCAGCGCCCTGGCGGCCGGGTCCCTGGCAAGCTCCGCCTTCACCGCCACCCATCTGGCTACTGCCGCCGCCACCCTGGCCTGGATCGGGGCGGAATGGATCTTCCGGGGCAAGCCCACCACCCTGGGCGCAGCTTCCGGGGCGGTGGCGGGGTTGGTGGCCATCACCCCCGCCGCCGGCTTCGTCGGCCCCATGTCCGCCATCATCATCGGCATCCTCGCCGGGGTCATTTGCTACCTGGCGGTGTTGGCCAAACCGAAATTGGGCTATGACGATTCCCTGGACGTGGTGGGGGTGCACTGCATCGGGGGGATCGTGGGCGCGCTGGCGACCGGGCTGTTTGCCTCTAAACTGGTAAACCCGGCCGGGGCCGACGGGCTGTTCTTCGGCAATCCCGGGCAATTGAAGATCCAGTTCATCGCGGTGGCGGCTACTCTGGTCTATTCCTTCGTGGTCAGCTTCATTCTCTTTAAGGTCCTGGACCTCACCATGGGCCTGCGGGTAAGCGTTGATGAAGAAGTTGCCGGTCTGGACCTCAGTGAACATCAGGAAACGGCCTACAACCTTTAATTAAGGAGGGAAAATGAAGAAGATCGAGGCCATCATTCAGCCTTTCAAACTGGAGCCGGTAAAGGAGGCCTTGCACGCCATCAGCGTCCAGGGCATGACCGTCACCGAAGTCAAGGGCTTCGGGGTGCAAAAGGGCATCCGGGAAGTCTATCGGGGCCTGGAATACCAGGTGGATTTTATCCCCAAGGTGAAGATCGAAGTGGTCGCCCCGGATGCCAAGGCCCAGATCATCGTGGAGACGATTGTGGCCAACGCCCGCACCGGCCGCATCGGGGACGGCAAGATCTTTGTCTACCCGGTGGCGGAGGTTATTCGCATCCGCACCGGAGAGACCGGGGAAAACGCGGTTTAACCCGGGCTGCGGTCCAAGAATTAACCAGTTCAGACAAAGGGGGCGGCTCACCCTGGAGGCGAGCCGCCCCCTCGATTTGTCAAATCCCAAAATGTTAACCTTCATAATTGTATACCATAAGTGTCATTGGTAATTCATAAAATCTGGTAGCTTAATAATCAAAACGGTTAAATATTACACAAAAGGGAAATAATCATTTAATAAAATACATAAATGTAAATTGTAAAATAAGGTCCTCAAATATAAACAATTGATATAATTATAAAATTAACATGGCACAACAATTGCTTAATCCCCCTCAGGTAAAAGGCGCCCTGATCATCTTCTGTAAAAACCATTTCTTGAGGGAGGAATTCCAAGTGCAATCGAAACGATTCATCATTTATCTGCTGGTATTCATCATGGTGTCCCTGGCATCGCCGCTGTTGGTGGCCGCGGCGGACGAAGCGGCCGCGCCCGCGGCGGCGCCAGTGGCTCAAGCTCCGGAGCCCAAGCCCGACCCCGCGGGAATTGCAACGGGGGACAAGGCAAATGCTCTCGACGCGGCCGGTAATCCTTTTGTCGTTCCTGAGCCGACCGACACCAAAGCCCCTGACTATCCACAATTGAAAAAGGATTTCGACGCATACCAGAAGCAGGCAGGCAAAGAGCCTTTAGCGGTCAAGCTCGCCAACGCTGTTGGGCACAACCATGTTGCGATCAACTTCAACTGGACTCTCGTCACAGGGTACCTGGTACTCTTCATGCAAGCAGGCTTCGCCCTTCTGACCTGCGGGTTGGTGCGCAGGAAGAACGCCGGCCATCTTATGATGCTTAACTTCGCCGCTTATGTCTTCGCCTTTTTAGCGTACTATGTGTGCGGCTACGCCTTCCAGTATGGCGCCGTTGCAGTGAATGCGGCGCCGGCGAATCTTGGAGGGGTGCCAACCTTGGACCACTTCCTCTTAGGAAGCGGCCTGTGGGGCTTTTTGGGCGGAAAAGGCTTTTTCCTGAGCGGCCCGGCCTACGACGTTGGCAGCAATTGTCTCACGCTCTTTGAAGTCGTATTCATGGAGACGGCCGCGTATATCATCGTGGGCGTTATCTGTGAGCGGATCACTTTCTGGGCATTCGTCCTCTGCGAGATCTTCATCGGCGCCCTCTTATACCCCATGTTCGGATGTTGGGTCTGGGGCGGCGGCTGGCTCTCTCAGTTGGGTGCCACCTTGAACTTAGCCCACGGCTACGTAGATTTTGCGGGCTCGACCGTGGTCCACGGCGTGGGCGGCTTCTGCGGCATGGCGTTGGCTGTCATCCTTGGCCCTCGCCTCGGCAAGTACGGTCCGGACGGCAAGCCGAGAGCCTTTCCAGCTCATAACCTTGCCTTTGTGGTGATCGGCACCTTCATTCTCCTGTTCGGCTGGATGGGTTTTAACCCGGGCTCCACCCTTGGCGCCACGGACCTGCGCATCTCGGTGATTGCAGTGAACACGAACCTCTGCGCCTGTTCGGCTTCGGCGACGGCATTGATCTTCTGGTACTTCGTTTTCGGTAAACCCGACATCTCGATGGCGTGCAACGGCATGATCGCGGGTCTGGTTGCCATCACCGCGCCTTGTGCGTTTGTTAGCGCGAACTCAGCCATTATTATCGGCATTCTTGCCGGCATGGTCCTCTGCCTGGGGGTCCTCTTTAACGAACGGGTGCTCAAGGTTGACGACCCGTGCGGGGCAATCTCTGCGCACGGCTATTGCGGCTGGCTGGGTGGGGTTTGTGTCGGTATCTTCGCCGATGGAACGTACGGCGCGGGCTGGAATGGTGTCGGCGCCACGACCTACCTCGGGACGGCCGGCCAGGGGGTAACCGGCCTGCTTCATGGGGACGTGACGCAGTTCTTTACTCAGATCGGCGGCGCCACGCTCATGGCGGTATATGCATTCGGGTTTACTTACGTGGTTTTCAAAATCGTAAACGCTATCTATCCGTTGCGCGTTACTGCAGAGGTGGAGAAGGTAGGCCTCGACGTTCCGGAATTCGGTATGCCTTGCTACACTGCTGAAAGCGTAACCGCGGAATGATGGCAGGACGTGCTCGGCCTGACTGCATAACCCTGGAGGCGGCAGGCCGAGTAGGCTTCACCCCGGCGAGTTCCTGTCACCAGCGTTGGCACCAGCGCTGTATAATGGCCCGGACTTTCCCGAAAGTCCCGTAACTAGGAACCGATGACGTCTGAAAGCATATAGGAGAAGCGCATGAAGAAGATAGAGGCCATCATTCAGCCTTACAAATTGGAAGCGGTAAAGGAGGCCCTGCACGCCATCAGCGTGAAAGGTATGACGGTGGTTGAGGTCAAGGGCTTCGGGGTGCAAAAGGGCATCCGGGAGGTTTACCGGGGGTTGGAATACCAGGTCGATTTCCTCCCCAAGGTGAAAATTGAAGTAGTCACCCCGGATGAAAAGGCCCAGGTCATCGTGGAGACGATTGTGGCTAACGCCCGCACCGGCCGGATCGGGGACGGCAAGATCTTCGTCTACCCGGTGGCGGAGGTCATCCGTATCCGTACCGGGGAGACCGGAGACGCCGCGGTTTAACCGGAGGGGGCGGGGGGCTCCCCCGCCCTATTTTGCCAATTGACCTCTCCCGTTGGCTCATGGGTGCATTGGGAGCAAATTAACAAAAAAGTGAAGGCCCCAGAGCTTCGTTTTACAACTTGCTAAATTAAATTTAATCTGGCACCATGCTTTTAACAATCAACGGGTATCAAATGCAAAGGGGGAAATCCGGATGATTAGACATCAGCTTAAGGTTTGCGGCATCAATGGCAAGGTCCTGGTCTGCCTGTTTTTGCTAAGTTTTCTAGGAAGCTTGGCCGTGGCGCCGGCCCTGGCGCAAACCGCCGGCCCGCAGGTCCTGCCGGGAAACCCCGCAGGGGGCGCCCCACCCGAAGAGAAAAAAGAGGAAGCTCCCACCACCGCCGGCCCCATCATCTGCGACACCACCATCCCCATAGAAACCGGCCATGTCAGCCTCTCGGTCCTCTCGGCCTTGTCCCTCTATCCGGGGTTCTTCAACTCGAACTGGCATACGGTGAGCATCGGGGGCAATTTTTACACCTACTATATGCCGGTGAAGGTCACCTATGGCCCCACCAAGAATATGGAAGTCTATCTGATTGCTCCCTTTATCGACTACTGGGGTAATAATGTGAGTATTCCCGGGCCCAACGGTCAACGCTCCGCCACTTACGCCGGCATCGGCGACCTGACCCTGATGGGCAAATATAACCTGCTGCCGGAAGGCGACTGCACGCCGGCGGTGAGCGCCGTGGCGGGTTTTGGCAGCATTCCCACCGGGCATGCCTCCAACCTCAACCCCAGGTTCCTGGGAGTGGATGCCATCGGCACCGGGGCCCTGACCTTCACCACCGGCGTCAACCTGTTTAAATGGGTGAAGCCCTTCCTGCTCTACAGCAACATCTGGATCAACAGTCCGGTTAACATTTATCAGAACAATTCTGAAGATGTCGTTTCCCGTGAATATATAACCTTCAACCTGGCGGCGGAATATCCCCTGAGCTCGAAATTTGTCGCCCTGCTGGAAATGTACAGCAACTGGACCTGGAGCAACATTTATACCCCTCAAGGATATCAGACCCCCGAGACCCTTTTGGGGATTTTGCCGGGGCTCGAATTCCTGGCCACCGAGAAATTGTCCTTATCGGCTGGCGCCTCTCTCGATCTGGCGGGCAAAAACGGGGTTAAGAAATACACCCCCATGATCCAGGCCTCTTATGCCTTTTAGGCAGCTTCCGGGTGCTCATCCTGGGATGATCCTTCCCTTTGGAGGGGCGGCTTTTGACGGCCGCCCCTCGATTTCTTAAGGCGGCCGCCGCGGTCCGGTCCTGGACTGCCGCCGGGGCGGCGCCCCCGGTTTTCGGAATCGACAATTTGGTAAAAAATCTATGAGTCCATAGCAAATGATCTGACCGCAAATCCTAAAGCCAATCAATTGTCCGCTTTTGCGGATTTCGGAGACCAGCGCCATCATCTTTAGGGCTTAAGAAAAATGACCCCGGTCACTTTATGGATTGGAGTCATTTTCTGTGAGATGGTGACTGGTTTTTCTGAAAATGGCGACCTTATCCTTTAGATCCAAGGCGCAGGCCGCCATGGATGAAAAAGGTCTCCGCGGCGAGGGCTTCGTTGCGGTAAATCTCCCCGATAAGGGAGGTTACTTCCAAGGCGACCAGGAAAAGGGTTTGGGAAAGCCCGACCTCATAAAAAATATGGAGACCAGCCGCCCTCGGCTATCCATGGCAGGCGAGGGCGCCTGCCCTCCACAAATCATGGACTCCATGGAGATCAGTCACTTCGTGCAGGATGTGGCCACTGGCCGTTGGACTGTCTTAGCGGGGCGGCGCCGCAGTCCTGGGCCTAATCGGCCTTGAGCTTGCCCAGGGCCTTGGTGAGTTCCAGGGCCACCCCCAGGCCCTGTCGGGTTTCTTTCTTGCCCATGGCGGAGAGCATGCCCATCGCGCCTACCGGTTTGGCGGCCTGCAGATTTATCCCCACGGGAAGATCCATCAGCTTGTTGATAAAATCGATCATCTCGGGGCGCGACAGTTTCTTGAGGAGGCTCAGGAGCACGACGAAGCCGTCCCCCATGGCGGCGATTTCCTCGGGGGGATAGTGCTGCGCCACCTTGGCCCGGACTTCCAACATGGCCGAGTAGGTCCGGAACACTCCCTTCTGCTCCAGGTTGTCCATGTAGTTGATGAGATTGGGCACCGCGGACTTCAGCAAGGGCTCCATGGCGGTCCACAGGTCGAAGAAATTCTCCATCATCTCCAGGGCCTGGGTAAAGTTGCGGATGCTGCGCAGACCCCTTTTCAACAGGTCGAAGAAGTCTTCCAATTGAAAGCCGGCCTCCACCATCCCCAGCTCATCGATGACGATTTTGACGGCCGAGTTCAGCAGGGGGGAGAGATCGCTCTTCAACTCCGCCAGGCCCTGCTGGGTCTTGACCAGGGTCTGCAACTGCCCCTCCATCCGGTCCAGGCGCTCCAGGAGAATTTGCTCTTGGCTCGGGTTTTGATCGGTCATCCCTTGCCCCCTTTAACCATAAACGTGGTGGACATGGCTGAGCATTTTGCCGGCCATGAACATCTGGGGTTCCAGGGGAAGTTCCTTGCCCTTGAGCATCATGTTGAAATAGACCCATTTGAACATCATTTTACCCCAGTAGTTGAAGTAGCTTTCCCCCAAGAGGGTGAAGGGTCCCAAACCCGGGAAGGGGTACTTGCCCGGCAGGGGTTCGACCTTATAGTTGAAGTCGATGAGGCTGGCCTTTTCATAGCCGGTGACGATGAAGCAGGTGGAGTGGCCGTCGAACTCCGGCAGAGGCTCCTGGCCATCGATCTCCCGGATGAGGTTCATGACGATGATGTCCGATTCGTAGTGGGCCACGGCCCCCGCCTTGGAAGTGGGAACGTTGGTGGCGTCGCCCACCACGTACATATTTTCGTACTTTTTGGCCTTCAAGGTGCCGTGATCCGTGTCGATGTAGCCCATGGGATCGCCAATTTCGCTGTCGATGATGACCTGGGCCCCGAAGTTGGGGGGAATGGCCACCAACAGATCATAATTGACCTCATCACCCTTGGCGGAGGTGATAATTTTGCCGGCGGCGTTGACTTCGGCGAGATCGAAATTGGGGGTGATCTTGATATTTTTTTCCTCGCACAGTTTGCTCAACGCCGCGGAAGCCATCGGCTTGGTGAAGGCTCCGGAGAGAGGGGTCACCAGTTCCAGTTCGATGTCGTTCCGCACCCCGTTGACCGTGAAGAACCAGTCGGCCATAAAGATGAACTCCAGGGGGGCCACCGGGCATTTGATGGGCATCTCGGCAATATTGAGGACGATTCTGCCTTTCTTGAAGTACTTCCATTTCTTGTGGAGGGCCACGGCGCCTTCGGGGGTATAATAGTCTTGAATGTCACCCCGCCAGTCCTCCATCATGCCCTCCACTTCCCCGGGCATGATGCGGCAGCCGGTGGCCACCACCAGCCAGTCATAATCATAATGGCCTTTCTTGGTCCTGATCCGCTTCTTGACCGGGTCGATATTGGTCACTTCGTCCAGGACGAAATCAATGCCCTTGAGGACAAAATCGAGTTTGGGCTTGGCGCAGTCTTCCTGGGTGTAAATGCCGAAGGGTATAAAGAGCCAGCCTGGTTGGTAGTGGTGCTGCCAGTCCTGATCGATGACGGTGATCTTCCATTCGGATTCTTCCAACTTTTCCCGAAGCTTGGTGGCGACCATGGTACCGCCGGCGCCATAACCCAAAACAACCAGATTTTTCATAGCCCTCGCCTTTCTGTTAGTCTATTCCCGCCCTTTAACAAGGGATCTGTTAGTTGTGCAAAGAAAACCAAATTTTCGGCGAATTTCTAAAATTAAAATGAATCCGGTGAAAATGCAAGCGAAGAATTATGGAGCCTTTTTTTAGGCACCCCATTAATCTATAAACAGTTAAGAGTCCATTATTTCTGTCGATATTTTCTACAATACGGAAAAGGTAATGTCTAAATATTAATCATTAAATAATACTGTAATATCAATAATATATGTTATGGGTAAAATTATTTGTTGAATTATTCAACATAAAATCGACTCCAGCCAAATAGTCAACCCTTCCGGGGCGGGGTGAACCAGGTTAATTTACTAATGATTTATGCTAGATAATAAATTAGGCCCAGGTTGGCCCACTCCTTGCTACATACTAAAATGCGTAAAAAGCGAGGTGGCCGTTAGTTTGCCGGCTCCTGGCGCACCGCCGGGACCTCGCTTAAGCAACCCATCCTGTTTAACGAGGAGGCACAGGTCATGAATCCCCAAAATCTGCAGACGCCTTCAGGGGCACAGATAGTGGACGTCTTTGGTTTCAAGGTGCCCACCAGCATCTATTACCTGCACCGGGGGCACACCTGGGCCATCCTGGAAGAGAGCGGACAGGTGCGGGTAGGATTGGATGATTTTTCCCAAAAGATCCTGGGTCAAGCTGACGGGCTCAAGTTACCTGAGATCGGCAAGGTTTATTATCAGGATCATGTTTGCATGGCCTTGCTCAGACAGGGGAACAAGGCTTCCCTCGAGGCGCCGGTGGATGGCGCCATCCAGGCCGTCAATCCCAAGGTGCGGCAGGATCCCGGCCTGATCAACCGCGATCCCTACGGAGCGGGCTGGCTGTTCAAGGTAAATCCCGTCAATCTCAGGCAAAATCTGGAGAAGCTGTTTTTCGGGGACTCCAATGCCACCTGGATCGATCAAGAAACCCACCGCTTGCTGTACATCCTGGACACCACCGTGGGCGCCACTCTCCCCAGTGGCGGCGAGGTCATCGACGATGTCTACGGTCAATTCCCCAATATGGGCTGGCGGCGCCTGGTCAAAGAGTTCCTCTTGACCAACCTGACCAGGGACTGGCGGAAAAGGTCTTAAAAGCGGGCAGGGGGTTCCCCCGGGGATAGGCCCTGCGGTAGGGGGCCCCTACGGAAAGGGGGTTTGCGCCGGAGAGACACCCTGCAACTGCCCTGCCCATAACTCATTTCTGCCGCCCTTGGTGGCAGAAATCAGCTTATCGACCTCGGCGGAAACGAGGTCTTTTCGGCGGTTCATCGTTTTGTCTCATGTTTGGATATTTGGCGGGGGTTAAAACCCGCGTCCATCCTATACCACGATTTTCAATATGAGACAAAATAAATCCAATTGTCCCGTGTTTGGGGTGTCGGTCGGCCCGCAACGCCAGGCGCGGGGCAGGTAGGCTGTGTAACTAGAGGCGGGGATTCCACCTTAAATAGCTGAAAAGCTGTCTCACGAACCGGGGCCACCGTATTGCTAGGTAGATTTTTGAATATCAAAATAGCTAAGAGCATCTGCGCAGGCTTGCTTGGCAATTTCAAAATACTGGCGTGGGGAGCGCACAGTTATCTCTTTTAAAGAGGTTGGATTACCACGAGGATCCATAATTACTATCGGGAATTCCCCTCGTTCAATGAAGTAGCTTGTGTAAAGCCGAGCGCCAAAAAAGATCTCATATTTCTCGAAGAGACGCACTGGACGCAGTTTTTCCTGTAATGCTGTATCATCAATAAAATTTGGATTTCCAGGAAAAATGGGGAGTAATGAATTATCCATCTTGACGAATTCCATAAAGATACCCTGCCTCCACTCTTGAAAAAAAGCGGCCTGAAATTCTGTGAAGCTTAAAAGGTGAATATTTGTATGTTCTCTTGACTCGTTTGCCCCGCACTGAAAACCTTTCTTCGATATTATTAATCCGTAATGCGCTCCAATATCGGAGCAAATTGACCTGAAGCTATGGATCACATTCTGTTTGACTGGCTTATTCCAGTGTTTACACTCGCATAAAATATGAATTGGAATAGGGCTTGATTGTTTAACGGCATGAACGTCAATTCTCACTTTTCCGCGAACAGTTGATATTTCTTTAAACGCTTATTGCCTTAGCTCCGAGAATGTAATGCTCGAGGAATTCAAGCAGGCATGAAGCATCCGGTTGAACATTTGCGGTTCCCAGAATCGACGGTTGAAGCGGTAACAGAATTCCGCCAGG
>JBEKDQ010000052.1:0-11930 GCA_050014275.1 Desulfobaccales bacterium
GCGCTCCGGGGTCAAGATCGACTCCATCATCAAACAGATCACCGGCATCCGCTGCCCCAGCCCCAACTGGCAGAACGGCTGCCAGGTGCTCTCCTGCCCTGACGCCATCGCCAAGGTCCTGGCCAGCGTGGCCCAGGTGGACCAGCCGCAGTCGACCCTGGCCACCATGGGCTCCTGCCCCGACTGCGGCGGCGCCATCGAACCGGAAGGCGGCTGCCTGGTCTGCCGCAGTTGCGGATTTTCGAGGTGTAGCTAGGATTTGTGGGTGAGGGCCAGGGGCTTTTTAATCTCGTTCCCAAGCTCCAGCTTGGGAACGAATGGTTATCTGGGTCCATCCTTTTCAACTTTGCAAATCCCTGTTTTTGCCGTATATTAGCCTCCAACAACTGCCATGGAAGAAGTGGGAACCCCAAAGACGCCGGCTGCGCCACCCCCGCCCCAGACCCCGGAGGCCCCGGAGCCGGCCGCTCCAGAGGCCGAGGCCTGCCCTTCCTGCCCGCCCCCGGAAGAAAAAAGCGCCTTTTCCTCTCGTTCCCAAGCTCCAGCTTGGGAACGCAATTATCGGGCGAAGCTCTGCTTCGCCCCCTTTACGCCTCCTTGAGCCATGAGAACCCGCTATACCATCAGAGAACCAGGGGAGGGACACACTTCATCACCTGCACGGTGGTCAAATGGCTCCCCATCTTCACCCGGAAGCCCTATCTCGATATTCTCCTCGACTCCCTGAAGTTTTGCCGTCAGCATAAGGGCCTGAAGCTTTACGCCTATGGCATCCTGGACAACCATCTACATCTGGTGGCCGCCGGTGAGCAATTGACGGATATCATCCGGGATTTTAAAAGCTACACCGCCAAGCGACTTATCACTCAGTTGGAGGAGGATCAAAAGACCTGGGGTCTGAACCAATTACAGTATTATAAGCAGCCTACCAAGACCAGGAGCGATTATCAGGTCTGGCAGGAAGGGTTTCATCCCCAGCAGATTGTCTCCCAGGAGATGCTGCATCAGAAGATCGATTACCTGCATCATAATCCGGTGCGTATCGGGGTGGTGCAGCGGCCGGAAGATTGGGTCTATTCCAGCGCCAGGGATTATGCCGGGGGGAAGGGCCTGATTGAGCTGGACATATTAGTCTAGGGTGGCAAACCAGAGGTTTGCCGGATAATGGCGTTCCCAAGCTGGAGCTTGGGAACGAGAACTAAGCAGCCTACCAGGATCAGGAGCGATTATCAGGTCTGGCAGGAAGGGTTTCATCCCCAGCAGATTGTCTCCCAGGAGATGCTGCATCAGAGGATCGATTACCTGCATCATAATCCAGTTGCGTATCGGGGTGGTGCAGCGGCCGGAAGATTGGGTATATTCCAGCGCCAGGGATTATGCCGGGGGGAAAGGCCTGATTGAGCTGGACGCATTAGTCTAGGGTGGCAAACCGGAGGTTTGCCAGATAATGGCGTTCCCAAGCTGGAGCTTGGGAACGAGAACTAATACCTGGTGGCACAGGCGTCTCGCCTGTGCTTTTTCCTTATGCTTCCCAAGTGCGAGCTTGGGAACGAGAACTAAACCCTTTTCATTCCCAAGTACAACTTGGGAACGAGTGGATACCTGAGGCCATCCTTTTCATCTTTGCAAACCCCGGTTTTTGCCGTATATTAGCCCCAATAACTGCCATGGAAGAAGCGGGAACCCCAAAGACGGCCGCTGCGCCACCCCCGCCCCAGGCTCCCGGGGCGCCGGAGACGGCCGACCCGGAGGCCGCGGCCGCGGCCTGCTCTTCCGGCCCGTCCCCGGAGGAAAAAAGCGCCTTTCCCAGCCATTTCGCCCGGCTGTTTTTCGGGGCCATCACCCTCCTGGTCCTCTATTTTTCATATCTCATCATCAAACCCTATCTGATTGATATCTTCCTGGCCCTGGTGCTCTTTTTTACCGCCAGACCCCTTTACCTGGGCCTCTGCCGTCTGCTGCGGCAACGGACCCTGGCCTCCGCCCTCACCTGCCTCATTCTCCTCCTGGTCATCCTGATCCCCCTCTTCAGCCTGATGAGCATCATTGCCAGCCAGGCCCTGGAACTTTCCAGCCAGGTGACCAGGGGCATGCAAGGGGGCCAGCTCTGGGTCTGGATTGCCGCCAAAATCGACGCCTTGAAGGCTTATCTGGCCCATTTGAATTTGCCCCTGCCCCCGGGAGATATCCAACTGGAGCAGATCGTCCGGACGGTGGTGAGCAGTGCCAGCTCCTTCATTTACTACAATGCCATCGGCCTGATCAGGGGCTTCACTTACTTCTTTCTGGACTTGCTGCTGGTGCTGTTCATCGCCTTTTTCATGTTCCTGCAGGGGGACGCCTTTATCGACGAACTCATGAAACTCTCCCCCCTGGAGCCCTCCTATAACCAAACGATCCTCCGGGAGACCGAGGCCACCATCAAGGCCACCCTCTGGGGCACGGTGATCGTCGCCTTTGTCCAGGGGATACTGGGAGGATTAGGCTTCCTAATTTTTGGGCTGCCCCAGCCGGCCTTCTGGGGCACGGTGATGATCCTGGCCTCGGTGATCCCCACCGTGGGCAGCGCCCTCATCTGGGGGCCCGCGGCCATCTACCTCCTGTTCACCGGCCATATCGCCGCGGGGCTGGGCCTGATCATCTGGGGCGGGGTGGTGGTGACCATCATCGACAATGTTTTGAAGCCCATCCTGATGAAAGGCGGCGGTTCCACCTCCACCATCTTCATCCTCTTCTCCATTCTGGGGGGCATCACCTACTTCGGGATGATCGGTTTCATTCTGGGACCGCTGATCCTCTCCTTCCTGCTTTCGCTGCTGCGCATCTACCAGAAGTTCATTCTGGCGCCGCCCACCGTGGCCGTCCCAGCCCAGCCGCCAAAGCTAAAAGAACCCGGCGCCCCTTAAGGGCCCGAGTCCTGACAGTCCATGGCGTGATTTTGGGAGGGGCCAGGACCGGATACCAGGTCCGCTCCGACCAGCGTTAAAAACTCGGGGCGGGTTGGCTCACCCGCCCCAGGAAAAATTACGAAAAATTATGAGAAACTGAAAACTGCCTTATAGCGCCAACTCTCGCTTGATTTCACTGAGGTCCTGCCCCCCGTGAAAAAAGACCGGGGCCCGGCTTTCCAATTGCTCGATTTCCTGCTGCACCAGTTCTTTTTCGAGATGGCGGTCTTCGTGGATAAACTGGCAATATTCCTCGAACAATTCATTTTTCAGATCTGCCCCGAACAGGTCTGCCCGTTGGAATTTCTCCTCCAGGCTAAGAATGCTGTCCAGGAGGTAGAAATAGATGGAACGGGCTTCCGCCAGGCGGCCGCTCTGGGCCAGCCGATCGGCCCGGGCCTGGGCCCGCCGCAGCTTGCCTTCGGCATCGGCCACGGATTGGGCTTCCGGCGAAGTCTCCTCCACCACCCGGTCGATGGACTCCAAGATATCATCGAGTCCCTGATCCTCCTCCTTCAGGACGCCTCGCACCTCCGGCACCCGATCCGTCAGATCCAGGATGATTTCCAGCAACTCTTTCTTGGAATATTTCTTCAGGCGCTCCTTGAGCTCCTGCTGGACCAAAAACTTCCCTGGTTCCTCCACCCAGGCCTGCAGCAGGGCCAGGACATGGGGGCAAATCTCCTCCCCCTCCGCCTGGGGGCAGTCGCACTCGTAGGAAAGCTGGTCATCCTGAATCTTCACCTCCACCATGCAGGGCTGTGGGTCAAGCACCACGCCCCGGAGGCGATCAGGCAATCGGTAACCATGCCAAACCTGATGATTTTGGACCATGATCCTGGCCTGGGCTTGACCTTCCGGGCTGCCGATCTGGTCCAGAGTCTGGGCCTCTAATTCTTCAAAACGCATATTTATTCCATCGCGCCAATCAGTTTATTTTCTTTAAATTTAACATTTTATCCAGGCTTGGCAATCAATTATTGCGCCTCTGGGAGTTTTTCAGGAAAAATTTTAGGAAAGAAAGTAATGTGCGGCCTGGTGGAAAAGTCCATTCAGGCGGACTTCCAGTTCCTGCCGCAGGGGCTCCAGGGCGGCTCCCCTGGCCTGCGGGGGCACTGTCAGGGGCTCGCCCACCAATAGAGCCAGGCGGCTGAATGGCAGGGGGAGGACGAAGCGGTCCCAGGTCTGGAAGGTTTTCTGGCGGCTGGCGGCCACCCCCAGGGGCACGATGGGGGCCCCGGTGATTCGGGCCAAATAGAGAGGGCCGTTTTGGGCCACCCGGGCCGGGCCCCGGGAACCGTCGGCAACCAGGCCGCAGCTATAACCGCGGCGGTAATAGCCAGCCATTTGCTGCAGGGCCTGCACCCCGCCCTTGCGCCGGGACCCGGAGCAGATGGCGAATCCCAACCCCCGGGCCACCTCGCCGATGAATTCGCCGTCCCGGCTGGGGCTGGCCATCAACACCAGAGGCGACAATTGCCCTTCGTGATGGCGGACATAAAATAGAGGGAATAGCAGGTGGCAGTGCCAGGTAGTGTAGAGCGCCTGCTGACCTGAAAGTAACCGCGCCTTGAGCCCAGGCTCGATCACCAGCTCCACCGGACAGGTCCGCAGATAGGCCTGCACCAGGCTTCGGGCCAGGGCCGGGAACCGGCGCCGCGTTAGTGGGTGATCCAAACGGAGTTTCATGTCTTGAGTTTCAAGTTGTAGGGGCGACAGTGGCACAGCTTCCAGCCTGTGACACCGGGTCGCCCAGTTTCGAGTTTCGAAAGTTCGGTTTGGCTATTTGCCCCTACTTTGCAGGAAGCTGACCGCTACCTATCCTTGGTCTCCAACCGCTCCAGGATTTTCGGGGTATAAAGCTCGTGCTCCATGATCTGGGCCGACACCGGACGCATCATGCCCAGCTTCATCATCAAAAAATTGAGGCGGCGCATCTGCTTCAGCTTCTCGGCTTCGTCCTCCAGGGCGGCCACCAGGTCCTGCAGGGTCAAAATTTCCTTGCGCAATTCCAGCTCCGGGGGTAGGCAGTCGGCGTTCTTCAAGATCTTGTAAGCCATCCTGAGCTCCGGCGGGATGTGGGCTTCATCCTCAAGGTGCAAGGGTTGGCCCTTGCCTCTCAGGTCATCGAAGAGGCCGGCCTCGATGGCCTCCTGGATGCGGTTCTCGGCGATCCTCTCAAAAAAATCCATTCCTGGTTCCTGAGGTTTAATGCCAGTGATCCAGCAACTGGGCAACCCCTGTCTGGGTGGGTGGTGCGGGGCCGCAGTAATTCGCTCAACTTCGGGGTGCCCGAGACGGCTGCCCCTGCCTGCAGCCGCAGGCTGGAGGCCTTTATCTTTTTTGTCAGGGTACGGGGCGTCGACCCTTAGCCCCCTCCCCCAACCAATGCATCCTTCCCCCTCACCGCCGTCTCCGGGCCCGGTCCATTTCCCGCTGTTGCTCCCGGCGTTTGATGGTCTCCCGTTTATCGTACTTCTTCTTGCCCTTGGCCAGGGCCAGTTCCACCTTGGCGTGCTGGTCCCGAAAATAGAGGCGCACCGGAATCAGGGTATAGCCCCGCTCCTGCAGTTTGCCCAGCAGGCGCCGCATCTCCCAGTGATGCAGCAGGAGTTTCCGGGGCCGCTCCGGGTTGTGGCTCTCCGGCCCGGCGTGGGAATAGGGGCTGATGTGGGCGTTGTTGAGAAAGATCTCGCCGCCCCGGAAGTTGGCGAAGGCGTCGTCGATATTGGCCTTGCCCTGGCGCAGGGATTTGACTTCCGTGCCCTTCAGCACCAGGCCGGCCTCATAAAGGGCGTCGATGGCGTATTCGAAATAAGCCTTGCGGTTGCGGCAGATGATCTTGATGGCGTCTTGGCTCATTTTGCCAGCTTAGTGGCCAGTGGGCGGCCAAACCTGAAGATTTCCGGGAAGAGACGGTCCATCTCCCCGGTGACATAGGCGTTGACCTCCTCCACGGTGTGCAACCGCAAGGCCCGCGCGGCAATTTCCCTGGCCTTTTTCTGGGAGGTCATGCGGATGACCCGCTTCACCACCGGAATGGCCATGGCATTCATGGAGAATTCTTCCACCCCCAGGCCCAGGAGCACCGGGATGTAGAGGGGGTCGCCGGCCATTTCTCCGCACATGGCCACGGGAATGCCAGCCAGATGGGCGATCTGCACCACGTGCCGCACCATACGCATCACCGCGGGGTGCAGGGGCTGGTACATGTCCGCCACCTGCTGGTTGACCCGGTCTATGGCCAGAGCATACTGGATCAGGTCGTTGGTGCCAATGCTGAAAAAATCGGCATAGCGGATGAGCAGATCCGCCAGGGTCACCGCGGCGGGCACCTCGATCATGGCCCCCACCGGCAGTGCCGCGTCGAAGGGGACCTTTTCCCTTTTCAGCTCCTTTTTTACCGTCTCCAGGAGCTGCCGGGCCTCCTGCATCTCCCGGGGGCTGGAGATCAGGGGAAACATGACCCGCACCTGGCCGAAGGCCGACGCCCTGAGGATGGCCTTGAGCTGGGTCCGGAAGATTTTTGGCTCCTTTAAACAGAAGCGGATGGCCCGGAGCCCCAAGGCCGGGTTCATCTCCGGGGCGTACTCCAGGGGCGACAGAAACTTGTCCCCGCCGATGTCCAGGGTGCGGATAGTTACCACCCGGGGGGCCATGGCCTCCACCACCTGCCGATAATCCTGAAAGAGTTCCTCTTCCGTGGGCAGGTGGCGCTGGCGCAGATAGAGAAACTCGGTGCGGTACAGTCCCACCCCGTCCGCCCCGCACTTGGAGGCCATGGCCACCTCTTCCGGCATCTCAATGTTGGCCAGCACCCGGGTGGGCAGCCCGTCGCTGGTAGTGGCGGGCATGCCGCTGCCCAGGAACACCTCCGACTTGAAGACCTCGAAATCCGCCCGCCGGGTCTGGTAAGTCCGACACATTTCATCATCCGGGTTCAGGATCACCAGACCGGTGATGCCGTCCAGGATCAGCAGGTCCCCGGAATCGATCTCCAGGGTGGCGTTATCCAGCCCCACCACCGCGGGGATATCCAGGGAATGGGCGATGATGGCGGTGTGGGAGGTCTTGCCGCCCCGCTCGGTGATGAACCCCAGTACCTGGGCCTTGGTCATCTGGGTAGTTTCCGCCGGGGATAGGTCCCGGGCCACCACGATGGACGGCTCTTTGAAGGAAAAGGGTTTGCCGGAGTCTTTGCCGGTGAGCTGCCCCATGAGACGCCGGAAGACCATCTCCACGTCTGCGAGGCGGCCCCGGATGTGTTTGTCGCCGATGCGCTGGAATAGCTCCTTGATCTTCAGGTAGGCCTGGTGCAAGGCCCGTTCGGCGTTGAGGTTCTCCTCCTGGATGAGCCTCATGGTTTCGGAGTTGAGCATCCGGTCCCGGAGAATCAACAAGTGCAGATCCAGGATGTGAGCGTGCTCCTTCAGGTCCCCGGAAATTTCCTCCTTGAGGAGGGTCAGCTCCGCTTCGATCTGGTCCACCGCCTGCCGGAAACGCTCCTGTTCTTCGGCTACATCCTGTTCGGTGTACAGGAGGCGGGAGCTGACCTGGGCGGCCTCCGTCAGGACCTGGACCCGCCCCATGACGATGCCAGGGGAGGCGGGGATACCTTGGAGGAAACGGTTTTCCCGGCTCATGTCTCTCCAAACTTGCGGGCGAACAGCGAGGCCATCATCATGGCCGCCTCCCGGGCCTGGGGTCCGCTGGTCCGCAACACTATGCGGCTTCCCTGGGGGCAATCCAGGGACAGGATGGCCAGCAGATCACGGGCGTCGGCCACCAGCCCGTCCTTCTCCAGGGTGATGCTGGTGGTCTCATAGCTCTGGGCCAGGGCGGTAATCTTGGCCACCGGCCGGGCATGGAGGCCCAGGCGGTTTTCCACCCAGAGTTCCCGCTCCACCGCCGGGGCGGGCGCCGGCTGCTCCGGGAGCGGCGTCTTCTCAGGGAGATCCGGCTGGGGCTTGGAACTCATGGAATTTCCTGATGATCCCCGCGTCAAGATGGAGCCGGCATCTCGCCTGCTCACTTACCGGGCGGGCTCCAGCCCGCCCGGGAGGTGCGCACTGCCACTCAAAAAGGGGAACAGTCGCCACTGGTTGCTTTTAGAGGCGCGGTTCGCGCCCTACACACGCCGCCTGGGGTTCGGCGACCAGGGGCCGCCCGATAATCCGCCGTAGGGGCGACTCGCTGAGTCGCCCTGGCGCAGTTCTCACGCACCCAATGAGGCGCGTAAGACGCGCCCTACACTGTAATGGCCGGCGCCCACCCAAGATTTTCTACGTTGGTCTGCCTTTGCCATGCCTGGCCCGGGCTGCTAGCTGAAAACCGGACCGCTACTATCTCTGTTCATTCACTTCAGCCGCCCCTGCTCCTTTAAGGCCAAGTAGGCCTGGTAGACCGGGCGACGAGGCAGGCCAAGGGCCGCCGCCACCGTCTCCGTAAGCCGCCGTCCGCTGAAGCCCTGTTCCCGGGCGGTCTTCAGAAGGCAGCCCTCCGGGTCCGGCGCCGCGGCCGCGAGCTCCCCGGGGCGGGACAGCACCAGGGCGCATTCACCTTTGATTGCCGCGTCCATGAGCTCCGCCGCCACCTGGGGCAGTGGCCCCCGCCAGCTCTGCTCAAATTTTTTAGTAAGTTCTCTAACCACCAGGACCCGGCGATCAGGCATGGCGGAGGCCAGTTCCCCCAGGGTACGGCTCAGGCGCCGGGGGGACTCGTAAAGGATGAGGACCCGCGGCTCCCGGGCCAACTCCGAAAAGAGCCGGAGACGCCGGCCTTCCCCTCTGGGCAGGAACCCTAGAAAGATTATATCCCCTTTGAAGCCGGAAAGCGAGAGGGCCGCTACTCCGGCGGTAGGGCCGGGCACGGCCTCCACCCTTATCTGCGCCTCCCAGGCCAGGGCCACCAGGTCGGCGCCGGGGTCCGAAAACCCGGGGGTGCCGGCATCGCTCACCAGGGCGATCTGCTGGCCGTCCTTGAGGCGGCTGATCAGCTCCGGCCCCCGGCTCTCCCGGTTATGGGCGTGGTAGCTAATCAGGGGGGTGGCGATGCCATAGTGGCTCAGGAGCTTTCTGGTGCGCCGGGTATCCTCGGCGGCGATCAGGTCCGCCTCCTTGAGGATCCGCAGGGCCCGCAGGGTGATATCCTCCAGGTTGCCGATGGGCGTGGCGACAATGTATAAGATTCCAGAAACCATTTTCTATAAATGGGGGCGGGATCTCAGACCGGGGATGGCTGGCGTTTTCCTAAAGAGGTTAGCTAGTTATTTGGTGGGCCGTGTCCACCCTACACCGCCATGCCCACTGTACATCTCAAAAGGCATCCCGAATTATTTCAATCTGTGGCCCCTTTTCATTAACGGTGATCCCTACCACATCGAAGCGCACCAGTACCTCCGCTCCCAGACGTTTCTGTTTCAGATAATAATCAGCCAGGCGCCGCAATTTGTTCTGTTTGCCCAGGGAGACGGCCTCCTGGGGGGCGCCGAAGCGCTCACCCCGGCGGGTCTTGACTTCGATGAACACCAACGCCTTCCCCTGCCGGGCGATAAGATCGATCTCACCCAGGGGCGTGAGATAATTGCGTTCCAGGATCTTGTAACCCTGCCTTTTCAAGGCGGAGGCGGCCAGGTCCTCTCCGGCGTCGCCCAGTTGGCGTCGGGTAAGATTAGTAGTCATAAAATTAAAGGGGCGGACCCATGGGTCCACTCCTACTATATTTGGTTCTATCCAATGGTGAAAGGGGAAAAAATTGGCAGCACGCCGTGTCCCTGCATTTCAGGTATTACAACTTCGCCGGAATTCACCGGACATTGAGGATAATCCCGGCGATGAAAGCAGGCGTTGCCGATCATGCATGGACGCTGGAGGAAATTGTAGGCCTTGTCGATTATTAATATGTCTCACAAATTAAATTTTCTTAATTTGTAAACTCTTCTTTCAGCCGACTATTGAAGCCAGGTTTGTCAAGAAACCTTTTAAAATAGAACTTGACAAAATTTTACCGATGGTTACAATTTATCCACAAACAATCAATTCCTCCCCACCCCATGCTTGATTTCCTTAGGGGATGAAGGCCTCGGGTGGGGTTATTTTCTTTATGGTCTGTTTACTCGGGCCATCAAAAAGAACCACCAGCCACCCCAGCCGCCTGCTCTTCCCCAAGCTATTGCCTTTTTTGATGGACAGAATCTCTATCGTTCTGCAAAAATAATTTTCGGATGTACTCACCCAAATTATGACCCCAAAAAGCTCGCCCTGGAAATTTGTAGTAAGCAGGGTTGGCAATTAACGGAAACTCGCTTTTATACAGGATTTCCTAATCCTACAGAAGACCCCTTCTGGAATAATTTCTGGAGAGCTAAGTTTGCCCAAATGAAGCGAGATTCTGTTTATGTCTTTATCAAGGGACTTGCGATATCAGGATGAGGAAGTCAATCTTCCCACCGGAGAGACATGCACTATACGGACACGAAGGGAAAAAGGGATTGACGTTAGAATTTCCCTTGATGTGATACGCTTGGCTCATCGAAAGGCTTATGACGTTGCTATAATTTTTAGCCAGGACCAAGACCTCTCAGAAGTTGCCGAAGAAATTCGGAATATTGCTCAAGAGCAAAATCGTTGGATTAAAATTGCCTCTGCTTTTCCTTGTGCTCAAAATTCTAAAATTCGCGGAATTAATAAAACCGACTGGATACGGATAGAACAGACAACTTATGCTCTCTGTATTGATCCACGAGACTACCGCCCTAAAAAGCCCATAACACCTTAAGGTGGCCTTCAGACCTGTTTCCAATTGAAATAATTCGGCCTTGAAACTCCTTCCTTGAATTTCCCCATATAGATTTCAAGATGACCCACTATCCAAAAATTACTTCTTTTCCGCCACCCACCCCTTCACCCACCGGAAGGTGCGGCGGTGCAGGTCGCAGGGGCCCCAGCAGCGCAGGGCCTCCAGGTGCTCGGGGGTGGCGTAGCCCTTGTGCCGGGCAAAATGGTATTGGGGATAGCTCCGGTGCAACTGCTCCATGAGCCGGTCCCGGTACACCTTGGCCAGGATGGCGGCCGCGGAGATGGAGGGGCAAAGGGCATCCCCCTTGATCACCGGCTGCTGAGGAAAGGTCAGAGGCAAGGGCAGGTGGCCGTCCACCAGGACCATCTGCGGGATGGAAGTCAGGGCCTGCACCGCCAGGGCCATGACCTTGAGGGAGGCCTTCAGGATCCCCAAAATTTCGATCTGGCGGGCCCCCAATTCCCGAATGGCAAAGGCCAGGGCGGCGGCCCGGATCTCTTGATCCAGGGCGGCCCTGGCCTCGGGGCTGAGGCACTTGGAATCCCGGAGTCCGGAAATCCGGACCTCGGCAGGGTCAGGCAAGATCACCGCCGCGGCCACCACCGGTCCGGCCAGCGGGCCCCGGCCGACTTCGTCCACCCCGGCGATCAGGCTTAAACCCTGAAGGCGCCAAAAAGCTTCCGGGTCAGCAAAAACCTCGGCGCTGCCCGGGAGCCGGCTCATGCGATGGGGGTCCGTTTTTCTTTGATGCGGGCCGCCTTACCCACCCGCTGCCGCAGGTAGTAGAGGCGGCTGCGGTTGACGTCGCCTCGGATGAGAATCACCACTTTGTCGATATTGGGGGAATGGGTGGGGAAGATGCGCTCCACCCCCACTCCGTAAGAGACCTTGCGCACCGTAAAGGTTGCTCCGGTAAGGCCGCCCCGTTTCCGGATGACCACCCCTTTGAAGATCTGAATCCGTTCCTTGTCACCTTCCACGATGCGCACGTGCACTTCCACAGTATCCCCGGGGCGAAAGGCGGGCAAATCCGCCCGCATCTGCTCCCGGGCCAATTGATTGACCCGCTCCATGATTATCACCTATCTTCTTCCGGCGTCTCGGCCAGGGTTTCGATAAACTTTCGATCTTCCGGCGCCAATGGCGCCTTGGCCAGGAGGTCCGGCCGGCAGGCCCGGGTGCGAA